>JANOAR010000048.1:0-47636 GCA_031411235.1 Verrucomicrobiota bacterium
GCTGACGACCAGGGTGGCGTAGCCGAGCTTCGCCGCCTCTGTCGTCAGGCTATCGCCGATGACCTTAAAAAACGGGTTGTCCAGCGTCAGCAGAGACACGCCGATGGTGCCATTCGGTGCGACATCGGCAGCGCTCAGAGAGGCTGGGGAAAAGGCCGCGAAAGCAGCCAGATAAAGCCACAATCGGGACAAGGAGCGAAGGAATAGAAAACGCATAAGTCAGCGAGGCTAGCAGATGCGATGCCCCTGTCACGATCATTGCAGCAGCCGATGAAGACGGCGGTCACAGCGCCGCCTACTTCACGGCTTCCTTCGCCGGAGCATCGGCACCGAGTTGCAGCGTGGGCACGGTGGCGGTGTCGCTCACATTGAAGGCAAGCCAATGGCCGCTGATGGCGTGCGCGGGGAAACCGCAGGCGAGAGCATACTCACCCGCCTCATCGGCGACGAAGCTGAAATCGACCTTGTTATAAGCGATGCCGACCTCGGGCTTGGTCACGCCGCCGCCTTTGAAGTAGGGCTCACCGAGTTGCAGCTTCCGCGTGGTGTCTTTCTCCACCACGACGGCACTGTGAGGAATAGGGCTGGGGTTGATAAAAGTAACGTCCACCGCCCAACCTGTGGGGACGGTGTAGATGGCTTTGCCATGGGAGAAACCGTTGAAGTTCATGCCGTAATTCGCGGCGTTGAAGACGGCGACGAGGGTAATTTTCACCGTCTTGGGTTTGTCGCTGAGCTTGAGGAAATCGGCGGCGGTAATACCTGCGAAGAGTTCCTTTTTGAGTCCTGGGATTTCACCGCCAGCGGCGTGTGCGTCATGCCCAGCGGGCGGTGGGTTTGCAGGCGTGGCAGGGGCTTGGGCAATGGCGAAAGTGGGCAGTGCCAGAGCGGCAGCGAGGAGGATTTTGTTCATGCAGGAATGGCTATACGAGCCTGTGCCGTTCGGTTTGTCGAGAGCTTGGTGCTGAAAGCTAGCTTTGACAGAATACGTCCAAATGTTATAATTTCCATAATTATGAACTTCCGCTCCCTCTCAGTTCACCTGCCCACTCTCATTGCTCTCGCGCACTTGGCCGGGTTTAGCGTGGTTGTTGCCAGCGAACCCACGGCTGAGGAGCAGTACTGGCTGGAGTTGCTCAATCGGGCTCGCCGCGATCCCCAGGGCGAGCTGACTCGACTGACCAATTACTCAACGCCAACCACCTTCGCCAGCCAAGCGTCCAATGACCCCAATATCGCCGCCTCGCTCGCCACTTACGGTACGAATGCAGAAACGCTCGCCTCGCAGTGGTCGTCGCTCTCAGCCGCGCCGCCCGTCGCCTGGAGTTCAGGCCTGGGGAACACGGCAACATCATACAGCCAACTGATGGTGAGCAGTGACCGGCAGTCCCATACGCTCGACGGCAACAACGAGGAAGACCTCGATTTACGCCTCGTCGGCAGCTCGGGCTATGGGCCGAACTGGCTCGATTTGGGAGAAAATCTGTATGCCAGTGCGCAGAGTGTGCTCCACGGCCATGCTGGCTTTATCCTCGACTGGGGCGACGAGAACGGCGAAGTCACACCGGGCTACGGCTCAGGGATTCAGTCGCCAGCGGAGCACCGCATCAATAGCTTATACTCGACTTTCAAGGAGGTCGGCATCGGCGTCATCAGCAGCGGCATTCCCGGCACCAACATCGATGCGACTGGCCCCATCGTGGTGACGCAGCACTTCGGCAGTCAGTTCGTGCAGAACGGGGTGAACTTTTCCGCCACGTCCATTTTAACGGGCGTGGTGTACCGCGACGATCTTCTCCACGACGACTTCTACACCCCCGGCGAGGGCATGGCAGGCGAGGTGGTGGATGTGTATGTGAATGGGGCGCTGTCTCCCCTATTCAGCGGCTTCACCAATACAGCAGGTGGCTACAACATCGCGCTGGCGGGGCTCATCACAGGCGACCAAGTGCGCATCGAAGCCCCAGGCTCGGGTCTTGCGTCACAGACCTTCCTTATAACCTCGAGTGTGGAGCAGTACGGCGCACAGCCCGTGACTTTTTATGACAATCTGTACGCTGGCTTCCAGGCGGCTGCGCCAGTGCCCGAGCCCGGCAGCGCGATGCTGCTACTGCTCGCCACCGTCTTGCCGAGGCGCAGAGCGCGACGTTAATTCAATGTGATTTGGCATCGCTACGACGTATGGAGTGGGATAGAATCGGCTGCTTAAATCCCAGTCCCACGTCACCATGAGCATAAACGCATCTCTGCCATTGCCCCCTGTGTTGGAAGCCAAGCTCGCTGCTTTTCGCAAGCGAGTCTGGGTCGTAAAGCTCGCGGAGGGCCTACTGGCAGCAGCATTTGGCTTTGCCCTGAGCTACGTGCTGGTCTTCGCGCTCGATCGTTTCATGGACACCTCCGCATGGCTGCGTGGGGCACTGCTCACGGGCGGTGCGCTGGTGCTAGGCCTGGGGCTTCCGCTGAAATGGCACCGCTGGGTGTGGCAGCAGCGCCAACTGGAAGACGCGGCCAAACTGCTGCGCAGAACCTTTCCCCGCCTCGGTGACCAATTGCTAGGCATCGTCGAACTGTCGCGCATGGAGTCGGATGCAGGCCGCAGCGAAACGCTGGTGCGAGCGGCGATGAACCAAGCCGCTGACGATGTGAAGGACACCAACTTCGATAACGCTGTGCCAGAGGATCAGCATCGCCGCTGGGCCTGGGCTGCGGGCTCAGGATTGGCCGTGGCAGTGTTGGCTTTTTTGATCGTGCCAGCCGCTGCCTGGAACGCCATGTCACGCTGGATCACTCCCTGGCGTGATGTCGAGCGCTACACCTTTGCCAAGGTCGAGACACTGCCCAATCGCCTCGTCGTGCCCTATGCCGAGCCCTTTGATCTGAACGCCAAGCTGAAGCAAGACACCGAGTGGTCGCCGCAATCGGGCAAGGTGCGCGTGAGCCAGCAGCCTGCCGTCAACGGTGCGCTAAAAGAAGGCAGCTACGGCTTCAGTCTGCCACCGCAAAAAGAAGGCACCGCCATGAGCGTAAGCATCGGCGATGTGCGCAAAACCATCGCCCTAGCGCCGACACAGCGCCCCGAACTGAAGGGCCTGCAAGCCAAGCTGAAACTCCCCAGCTACATGGAATACACGACGCAGCCCAGCATCGAGGCACGCGGCGGCAGCGTGGTTTTGGTCAAGGGCGCAGAGGCAAGTTTCATCCTCACCGCCAGCCGTGCGCTAGCCACCGCCACCATGGACGGCAAGCCCCAGAGCGTCGTCGGTGATCGCGTGGAAACGGCACCCACAGAGATCCGCGACAACGCTCAGCATACCTTCGTCTGGAGCGATGCAGATGGCCTCGCCGCCCGCGAACCCTTGACGCTAAAGGTGCAGGCGGTGGATGATGAATCACCCCATGTCATCGCCCGGCGCGAGACGCAGGAGCAAGTCATCCTCGATAGCGAAACCATCGCGCTCGACCTCGACGTGACCGATGACTTCGGCATTAAGCGCACCGGCCTAGAATGGAGGGGACTGCCAGGAGAAGGCACAGCGCCCGTCGCCAAAGGCGAAAAAGTCGCCGCCGCCGGAGCCGCTGAAAAGAAGGATCTCGCCGTGCGTGCGACCTTCTGCGCCGCAGCCGAAGGCATCGCACCGCAAAGCATCGAGTTGCGTGCTTGGGCCGAGGATTACAAGCCATCGCGCACCGAGCGCTCGCGTTCGCCAGCGATACTGCTGCACATCCTGGGCAAAGATGACCACGCCATTTGGATGACTGAACAGTTCGGCAAATGGTTGCAAGCAGCACGCGAAACCTATGAACACGAGCAACGCCTGCACGAGACCAACAAAGAGTTGCGCGAGATGACCAGCGGCGAATTGGATCGCCCAGAAAACCGCCGCAAAATCGCGCAGCAAGCGCAGTCCGAAACAGCGAATGGCGAGCGCCTGAACTCGCTCAATGACGTGGGCAAAAAACTCATCGAACAGGCTGCACGCAACGATGCCTTCGATGCCAAGCGCTTAGAAACCTGGGCGACAATGCTGAAAACCTTGAAGGACATCGCGGGCAAGCGGATGCCCAGCGTGGCCGACATGCTCAAGCAATCGAGCAACGCCACCGCGCAGCAAGGCAACAAAGCGCCGCCTTCCACAGCCCAAGCAGGCAAGCCCGGTGAAGCAAAGCCTTCCGACAGCAAAACCGCTGCCAGCCAGCCTAGCGCAGCCAAGCCCGGCGATAGCAAACCCAGTGCGCCACAGATCGCCCAGGGCGAACAGAAGCCCGGCGAAGGTGCCCCCAAACCCACCGATCCCAACGCCAAGGCCAAGCCACCTGCGCCTAGCATCTCGGACAAAGAGATGAGCTACTTCAAGCCCGACCCCAACGCCGCGAAGCCTGCTGATCCCAACACGCCGCCCAAGCCACCCGGCACTGGTAAACTAGGCCTGCCCGCCACCACACTCGGAGCCGCGCCCGCCAAGCCCACCGACGGCAAACCCCAGCCCGAGCAAGCCGCCGCGCCCAGCCCTGCACAGGAGAACATGGACAAGGCTATCGACGAGCAAAAGAAGCTGCTTGATGCCTTTGCCACCGTCTCGGATCGTCTGCGTGAACTACTCGCCAGCCTAGAAGCCAGCACCTTCGTCAAGCGGCTCAAGCTCGCCTCGCGCAAACAGATGGCAGTGGCCAGTGCGCTCAATACCACCACGCTCGACGCCTTTGGTTTGGACAAGAAAAAGGTAGCGACAAAGGAAGCCCAACAGAGCGCCGAAATCGCCACTCGCCAAGCAACCGAGAGCAGCACCATACGCGTCATTCAGAGCGACCTAGAAGCCTATTTCCAGCGCAAGCAGGACATGCGTTTCAAGAACATCCTGGAGCAAATGAAGAAGACCGAAGTCGTCGCCGCCGTCGCTCGTATTGGCGAAGAAGTCTCGACCAACTGGAGCGGGCGCAGCATCGCCGCGAGCGAGTTCTGGGCAGATACCCTGGATCGCTGGGCGGAGGAGATGGTCAGCGCGGCGCAGTGCTCTTCGTGCAGCTCATGCAGCAGCGATAGCCTGCCGCCAGAGATCGTGCTGAAGGTGATGCAAATCCTGAATGATGAAATGAAGCTGCGCGATGTGACCCGTGAAGCCGAGAATTCCAAGCCTGCCGTGGACGCCGCTGAATTCACCAAACGCGCTCGTTCCCTTGCGCTGAATCAGGACGAGATCGGCAAACGCACCTACCTCGCTGCCGCAGAAATCGCCAAACTGCCCAACGCCAAGAGTTTCGATAAAGAAGTGAAGCTGCTCATGGCCGTGACCCAAGTGATGGGGGATGCCTACAAAACACTGGATAAACCCGACACTGGCGCACCCGCCGTGGCTGCCGAGACGGAAGCCATTGAGCTACTGCTCGAAACCAAGCGCCAAGGCCCCAAAGGCGGCGGTGGTGGCGGCAGCAATCCTGGCAGCTCGTCGGCCAGTGCAGCGGCGGCTTCGATGGCGGCACTCAATGACTTGGGGCCTGGAGGTGATGCGACGGCGACGATGGTGAATCGGCAAACTGGCCAAGCCACAGGCAAGGCGGGCAAAGAGTTCCCCGAGGAATTTAAGGCGGGCCTCGACTCTTATTTTAACGCATTGGAAAAGGATGCGGCGAAGTAGCCAGCGAGTTCACTGAGCAAAAAAAGGGCGCTGAGCATTGCTGCTCAGCGCCGTGGTTCAGAGATAAAACTCAGCCGGGCATTGACGCTTATGGCAGCGCCTTGATCGCCAAGTCTTTATAGAAGACCGTGCTCTTCGGGTCATGGCCTTGGATCGCCATGGTGCCTTCGGAGAGTTTGCGGCCATCCATATTTTTCAGCGTCACCTTGGGATCCCAGTCGGCGGGTTCCGTCCAGTCCACGGTGGTCTTGCCATTGATCGCGATGGTGATGTGCTTGCCTTCGACCTTGATGGAGTAGTCGAACCATTCGCCATCCCTGCTCGGGGCGTTATCCAGCACATCCTGCACCGCGTAGAGGCCACCGGTCTTTTTGCGGTCGGTGTGGGTGCTGTTCACCTGGCATTCGTAACCTTTGGAGGGCCAGAGTTTATCCTGGAATTCGGTGTGGATGTAGAGGCCAGAGTTGCTGCCTGGGGTGGTCTTTACCTTGGCTTTAAACTCGAAGTTCTTGAACTTCGCAGCACCGTCGGCACCCACGTAAAAGAGGTGCGCACGACCACCGCTGACTTTGAGTTCACCGTTCTCGACAGTGAAGCAGCCAGGGACTTCCTCATTGGACTTCCAGCCCGTGAGGTCTTTGCCATTGAACATGGATACCCACCCGTCTTCCGCCTTGAGCGAGGGTGCCAAAGCAAGGCCGACGAGGGCCGATAGTGTGCAGAATAGTTTAATCATGGGCGCTGGTTTTAATGGAGGACATGCGCGGGAGCAAGAATGGAGATGGCGGATAGGGGGTGGTCTTTTCCATGCTTGAAGACCAGAACTCCACCATCCACGATCTACCATGTCCCAGCCCAAGCCCCAACCTATCGACCCCAGCGAGCTGCCTGAACTAGCGCAGAGCACGATGCGTGCGGCAAAGTTCCCTGTGCTAGCGACGATGGATGGCAACCAACCTCGCGTGCGCCCCGTGTCGCCTGTGCTCACCGAAGGCTTCACCGTTTATGTGGCCAATCTGCGCCGCTATGGCAAGACGGCGGAGATCGCCGCCAACCCCAAAGTAGAGCTGTGCTACTGCAATGATGGGCACGACCAGGTGCGTATCACGGCGACGGCGGAAGTGCTCACGGACCAACCTTTGCTAGAGGCGATATGGGCAACGAATCCACTGCTACGGGCCTACCTGGGCACACCGGAAAACCCCGAACTGATCATCTACAAACTGGTGCCAAGGCGGGTGCGCTTCATGCGCGAGTGGGCGCTGGAATACTTTGAGGTGCCTACTGGCGGATGAGAGGCGAGGCGAAAAACATCAAGGTGTAGCGACGCCATCCAGTGTCTTGATCGGGAACTTCTCAGACGTCACATGCTGGGCCTTCATCACCGCACTGAGTTGGGCGACCACGTCAGGGTTTTGCGAGGCGACGTCATGGGTTTCGTGTGGGTCATCGGCTAAATTAAATAGCTCTATGTCGTCGGTTGTTGGCGGCTTGGTATCGGAGGTCAGCACGGCTTTAGCAGCGGCTTTGGGCTTAGCCTTCGTACCCGCTTTGCCCTTGCCATTGCCGCGTGGATTGAGGTTGTGGCGGATCGCTTTCCAGTCGCCCACGCGCACGGTTTGCTGGCCGCCGTAGCCGGGGCTTTCGCGGTAGAGGAAGGGGCGCGGTGGTTGTGGTTCACCGCGCAATGTGGGGGCAAAGGAGATGCCGTCGATGGTGGTGGGTGTGCTGGCTTTTTCACCTGCGAGTTCAAGCAGCGTGGGGAACCAATCTTCGGCTCCGACGATGCGCTCGCTGGTCTGGCCACCTTCGATGTGGCCGGGCCAGGCGATGATGCCAGGCACATGAAAACCACCTTCGTAGTAGTCGCCTTTGCGGCCTCTCATGCCTTGGTTGCTATTGAAGAAGTCGGTGTCGGTGCCGCCGAGTTTGTCATAGAGCGGGCCGTTGTCGCTGGTGAAACAGACGATGGTTTGCTCCTCCAGTTGCAGCTCTTTGAGGAGATCGAGCAAGCGGCCCACATCGCCATCCATACGGGTGATCATGGCAGCATAGGCAGCGCGCGGTGTGCGATGCGGCAGGTAGCCGCGCTTGCCGTCATAGGGCTCCTCGGGGAACTTGCCGACGAACTGAGCGAGCGAGTCCTCGGGCACTTGCAGAGCGAGGTGCGGGACGGTGGTGGGGTAGTAGAGAAAGAAAGGTTTGTCCCTGTTGTCGCGCAGGAATTTCTGCGCCTGCACTCCGATCAAGTCCGGGGCGTATTCTTTGCCTGTGAAGGTGGCGTAGCTGGCCGCAGCCGTGATGTCGGCCCCTGTGGGCAGTGCTTGGTGGGCGGAGAAATCAGGGTTATTTAGGGCCACATGCTTCTCGTTGTCCCACAGATGAGTGGGGTAGTAGTTGTGAGCTTTGCCCTGGCAGTTGTAACCGTAAAAGTGATCGAAGCCCTGCTTCAAAGGGTCACCTGTGCTGGTCATAGAGCCCATGCCCCATTTGCCAAAAGCACCCAGCGTGTAGCCAAGTTTTTTCATCGTCAGCGGCATCACAAGGTAGCCTTCTGGCACTGGATTCTGGCCTTCTCGGTAGCCAGGCGCATTGCCGTTATCGCGGATGAAGACATGGCCTGGATGCAAGCTCGACATCAACACCGTGCGGCTGGGAGCACACACATTGTGCCCCGAATAGTATTGGGTGAAACGCACACCACTGCTGGCGATACGGTCGATGTTCGGTGTGCTAAAACGCTGCTGCCCGTAGCAGGAGAGGTCGCCATAACCGAGGTCGTCGGCGATGATGAAGACGATGTTCGGGCGCGGTGTTTCGGCTTGAACAAGTGGCGCATAGGCCAAGGGAACGAGGAGGAAGAGGTAATGTCGAAGGCTCATGCGAGCAGGCGAAACGTCGTCTCCCAACGCCGCCTATCGCCAAGTCGAAGAGCACACGGCACTCGACATCCTCACAGATAGTTCTCGATGGGCAGCTTGCCGTTCGACGCGCAGATGAACATGGTGCCGGGCTTGTTGGGGTTCGGCGTGGTCGTCACTTTGCCACCACCAGCCTCGACTAACATCTGCCCAGCCGCGATGTCCCACAGGCTGATTTGCTCTTCGATGTAGGCATCGAGTCGGCCACAGGCGATGTAGGCCATCGCCAGCGCGGCACTGCCCATCATGCGGGTTTTGCGCACCTCGTAGGCGATGCGTTGGTAGCGGGCGAAGCCAGCATGGATCGACTCCTTGCTCTTGGAAAAGCCGACCGTGACAATGCTGTCCTGCATCTCGGTGCGGTCGCTGCACTTGATGGGCTTGCCGTTCAATGTAGGCGCAATGCCCGTTCCCACCGCCCAGGTTTCATTTTGCATCGGGTCAAAGATGACGCCCGTGAGCAACTCGTGCGTGCGGCGATCTCGTGCGGCGATGGAGACGCAGAAGTGCGGTATGTTGTAGAAGTAGTTCACCGTGCCGTCGATGGGATCGACAATCCATTCCACATCGCCTTGGCCGCCGATCTCGCCGCCTTCTTCGCCGAGGATGGCGTGGTCGGGGAAGGCCTTCAAAATGAGGTCGGTGATGAGCGTCTGGCTGCGCACGTCCAACTCCAGTTTGATGTCATACTTTTGCATTTCATTGACGTTCAACTCCGTACCGAAGTTAGCGCG
Source organism: Verrucomicrobiota bacterium (assembly GCA_031411235.1). GTDB lineage: Bacteria > Verrucomicrobiota > Verrucomicrobiia > Verrucomicrobiales > Verrucomicrobiaceae > JANOAR01. The sequence goes on from JANOAR010000048.1 coordinate 9,289, forward strand.
AATGAAGCTGCCCGCTTCGTGGGCGGCGTGAGTGGCGAGGGTGATGAGGTCGTTCATGGAAAGGGGGCAAGCGCAGTGTCGCGCAGCGCTTCGATGGCGGTAATAAGACAGCGTGCAACATCGAGCTTCGATATTCGTGGCACCTCGCGCACATGCCCATCGGCGTAGCACAGGGTTACAGCGTTCTCCAGGCTATCGAAGCCAATGCCGGGCTGCGATACATCATTGGCGACGATCATGTCGCAGTGCTTGCGCCGTAGCTTTGCCTGGGCGTGCTCGATGAGGCGTTCCGTCTCGGCAGCAAAGCCGACCAGCACGCCTTTGAAGCCCATCGTCTCCCGAGCCGAGCCAAGGATGTCGGGGGTGCGCTCCAGCTCCAATGTCATCGTTGCCCCGTCTTTTTTGAGCTTCTGCGAGGCCGCTGCGATAGGTCGGTAATCTGCCACGGCAGCGGCGAAAATGGCAGCCTCCATGGCTGCTATGTTTGCCTGCACCGCCTGGTACATCTGTTGGGCTGTCTCCACGTCGATGCGCTGCACTTTGGCAGGTGTGAGCAGCGCCGTCGGCCCCGCGATGAGCACCACCTCATGGCCTTCGCTGGCGGCGATTTCGGCCAGTGCAAAGCCCATGCGCCCCGAGGAGCGATTGCTCAAATAACGCACGGGATCGAGCGGTTCGCGCGTGGGGCCAGCAGTGATGAGAAGCTTCATACTTGGGGCGCAAGCTTCATAGCAACCCTGCCTCGGCAAAGCTAAAAAAGGGCCGCGACCGTTCTGCCGCCGCATGGCCGATGATGACGTGGTCGAAGAAGTTGAGTTGAAGAATCACACTCGCCTGCTTGAGATTCCGGGTGAAGGACATATCCGCCGAGCTTGGCTGTGGATCGCCGGAAGGGTGATTGTGAACGACCACAAAACCATGCGCATTATGCAGCAGCACAGGCTTCAAAAGTTCGCGAGGATGGCAGACGCTTTCATTCAGGCTACCTTTGAAAATTCGTTCGCGGTGAATGACCGCATTACGCGTGTTGAGCAGGATGATGTGGACTTCCTCAAAGCACAGCGACTGCATCTCGCGGCTCATGATATTAAAGGTGTCTTCCGCCTTCACGATCTGTGTTTCCTTCAGCGTCTCGCGTTCCGCCCGGCAGCCTAGCTCGAAAGCCGCAGCGAGCGTCGTAGCCTTGGCTGGACCCAGGCCATGCAGTTTGGCCAACTCATGAGAAGTCCGCCGCGACAGCCGCCGCAGCCCACCGTGCTGGGTGAGCAGGCGCGAGGCGATCTGCACCGCATTCTCGCCCTTCATGCCCGTGTTGATGAAAATGCCGATCAACTCCGCGTCCGATAACGCCTCGGGCCCCAGGCGCATGAGGCGCTCGCGGGGACGATCTTCCTCTGGCAGGTCATGGATGCGCTGGCTCACGGGGGGCATGGCGCTTGAGTCAAGCTGCCGCGCGGCACTTGTCGAGCAGCTTATGCAAGTAGTGTGTGATGTCTTCCAAAGCCTGTCGATGCGGCGAGTGCGACACACAGAGCAAGTCTTTCCTAGCATCACCGAGCATCGTCTGGGCAAAGCGCACCGCCCGCTCCACAGCACCTTCGTAGTCGGCGATGCCAGCCAATATGGAGGTGTCCATCGGCTCACCTTTGAGCAACATGCGGCTGAGTTTTTGCTTCTGCGCGTCGGTCGCCTCCTCCAGCAAATAGAGCACGGGGAGCGTCAGTTTGCCTTTGACGAGGTCGGTGCGCAGCGTCTTGCCAGCCGACTTCTCATCGCCAACGAGATCCAGGCAGTCGTCGTAGATCTGGTAGGCCGTGCCGAGCTTTAGGCCGTAGTCCTTCAGAGCCTCGCGCACATTCGTCGGGCTGTTATTGATCACCGCGCCCAAATGCGTGGCTGCGGCAAATAGGGCCGCCGTCTTCATCTCGATCATCTTCAGATAATCGGCGACCGAGAGGTTCAGGTCGAAGCGGCGCTGTGTTTGCAGAATCTCCCCCGCACAGACATCGCGCGAAGCACGAGCGATGAAGCGCGAGATGTAGCTGTCATCATAATCAGCCGACAACTCCAAGGCATGGGCGAAGAGCACATCGCCGAGCAGCACGCTCAGCGCACTGCCCCACTTGGCCGCTGCCGTGGGCAGCCCTCGGCGCATATCGGCACCGTCCATGATGTCGTCGTGCACCAGCGAGGCGATATGGACGAGTTCCAGGATCACCGCCAGTCGGCGATGATCTTCCGAAACAACACCCGTAGCGCCACCCGCGAGCAGCGACAGCGCCGGACGGATGCGCTTCCCCGAAGTCTGGCAAACATAGGCCACGTAGCCCTCTATCGCCGGATCAAACGCTCGTGCCTGGGCTTTGATCGCCTGCTCGATGCGATCCAAATCTTCACGCACGAGTTCGAACGGAAAAACCGGCTTAGTAGGGGCATAGGAAGGTGGGTTCATAGGCACAGGCCGGACTTTGTGAAACTTTTCACAAAGTGCCGGAAGATGGCGATTCGTCAATCGTGGGGGCTTAAAATCTCGTATGGCTCGTTTGGCTTATGAGCGCTTCGCCATACGCTAATCCAGTCTCGGCAAGCCAAAGAGAGAGAATAAAAGATCGTTTGACGAATATTATAATTATTGATATTATCATAAACAAAATATTACCGCCCACTAAACCATCGCAATTCTGGTGAACTTCACCGCTGGAATATTGTCACCTCTCGGCCATCGTAGCCTCCGCCCCCATCCCTACCGAACGTCATGAACCCAAACGCTATTCAGTTCGCCTGCGGCCATTGCCAGTCTTGGCTCACGGTACCCTCGCATCTCGCCGGCGTATCGGGTCCATGCCCCAAGTGCGGACAGCAAATCACCTCCCCGCGCGAGTCCCAGGCCCCGGCGATGATTCCCGGACTGCCAGCCCTCCCACAAGTGCCCCCAGCACCATGGGAGAATCCCCCACCCAGCTACTCGCAGCCAGACGCCAGCCAAGCCCCATTAAACGCCTCGCAGCCACCGTATTACCAGCAGCCAGTAGCATCGCCCGTACCGCTGCAACCCCATGCTCACATGGTGCTCCCCCAGGCCCCACCAGCTTGGTCGCAGCCCCCCTTCCCCCAGGCCATGCCGACGGCGGCACAAGGGCAAATGCCCTGGTCAATGCCAGGCGCAAATTCTAGCGCCAACGCGCCACAGCAGCCATCCTCACCGACTGCGCCACCAACGCCGCCAAGCTCAGGCCTCCCCTCGCGCGGGCAATCACGACCCATGACCTCAGGCGGTTCCAGGCTCTCCCTTCTGGCCCGCCAGCTCACCACCACGACCGCCATCGCCGCCGATCTCCCCGAGCCACCGGAAGCCGTGCGCCCCCAAGATTTAGCCCCCACAGACATCCCAGACGGCAGTCGCGCCCGAGCCGTGGGCGACATGATGGTGAAGTCCAACCTGCGTCGAGGCAGTGGCGTCACCACAGCCAAGCCATCCTCGACAAGCCTCCCCGCCCTATTCAGCACCGCTGCCGTCGTCTGCGCCATCGTCGCTGCCGCCTATTATTACCGAGAGCCAGCCCGCGCTTATTTACTGAGCCTGTTGCATGCTAAACCTGCACCCAGCAATATGGCGGAAGCAACGCCGCCAAAAATCGACTCGCAGGGCACACGCACACAAACCCCCACTGCCCCCGCGCCTACACAAGTCGCGCCTGGTAGTGTCCCCGAATCCGTCCCCGTCACGGCGAAAGCATCAAAGCTGCCTCCAGACACCCTCGCCGTCACCGCCCCAAAGCCACCCGTTGCAGAATCCGCCCCCCCTGCACTCGCGCCAATGGCCGCGCCCAAAGCCATCCCCGTCCCCGATGACGCACCAGCCGTCACCGTCACACCAGCAAGTGCCGCCGAGGTGCGTCCAGCCGCCCCTGCCGCACCTCAGCAAACAGCCAGCCTCATGCCCGGCTCCTCGAAGACCCTGGTCGAAGTCAATGTCCCCGACTCCACAGGCACACGCAGTCTGCCCGCCAGCATTGCGCCCCCCAACCCACTTGGCAGCGGCCCTAAACTCAACAACTGCCCCCCCGAGGCCAAAGTCGCGCTCGAAGGACTTCTCGGCTTTCTCAATGCCGACTCCCTGCAACAGCGCCTTCGTTTCATGCAGCAGACCGAGGGCATCCAGGAAAAAGCAGCGGAGTATTATAAATCCAACCCCGACGGCCCCATCGTCGTCAACGAAATCTCCTACCTGCGCCGCGATGCCAGCCCCGAGGTCGGCCATGGCTCCCACACCGTTTTCGTCGTCAACAGCCACAACTGGGCCTACGCCATCCCCGTCATGTTAGAGGAAGGTGAAACGGGCGTGCGCGTGGACTGGCTGAGCTTCATCGAGTTCAAAGACGACCTCCTGAAGCGCTTCTTCAGCGGCTATCTCGGCCAACCCGCCCGCTTCCATGTCGCCATCCGTCGCACCCATTACTTCAACGACAACGTGCCCGATCTTGAGAACAAAGAGTGCTTCGAAATCACCAACGCCATGGGCACCATCAACGGCCATGTCTTTGTGCCCAAGCCCTCCCCCCTCGTCGCCTCCCTCGCAGGCTCCATCACCTGGGACAAAGCCAGCGTCTTCCCCATCGTCGAGTTGCAATGGCGCAAAGAGCCCGGCTACCAATGGATCGAAATGACCGCCGTGCCCCAGCTCAACTGGTACAGCGCCAATGCCAAAGCGGCGGTGAGCCCATAGTGGGCAAAAGATCCACCCCCGACGCCTCACAGCTTTCCGCCCGACACCAAGCTCTGCGTGAATTCTTCCAAATTCACCGGGCTGACCACCTCCGGCACCCGTTCCGCGCGTGACGGCGGCTGATACTTCGCATCCGCCACCCGCTTAGCGATGTAGGCAAACGCACGCTCCACAGGCATCGGCTGCCAGACGCTCGCATCAATCGTCGAGCGCTGCACAAGCTCCAGCCCGCCGCCCACACCCGCCAGCGCGTCCATGCCCACGATGAGCACCTGCTCGCGCTTCTTTGCCGCCAGCAGCGCATCACTCGCCCCCTGTGCCATCAAGTCGCCATGAGCCACCACCACATCAAAAGCCCCCTGCGTACGCAACGCCTCCGTCGTCCGCTCCGCCGCCAGCCCACGATCCCCATAGGCAGGCGCATCATGCACCAGCGTAATACCGGACTCCGCCTTAATCACATCGGCAAAGCCCTCGCAACGCCGCCGCGAAGCGTAGCTACGCGCATCGTCAAAGGTCAACTGCACCACCCGGCCCACCACCATCGCACTGCCCTCATCCGCCGCCTTGCGTTTCAGCGCCGCCACCACCTCCTCACCCGCCAGTCGCCCCAGTTTGTATTGATCGCAAAAGACCACCGCATCGCAGCTACCCTCCGCAAACTGTTCGTCCACCCCAATAACGAAGCCCCCCCTCGCACGCAGCGGCGCGAGCATCGGCAAAACCATGCTCGGCAACACAGGCAAAACGATCACAAACGGCACCTTTTCACTCTCGGCCTTCGCCAACTGCTCCGCCTGCCGCAACGCATCATCCTGCGCATCCAGCACCCGCAAACCCAGCCCCCCGATCGACTTTAGAGCCACCGCTAGACGTTCCGCCTGCACCCGCTGGAATACATCGCGCAAATCCGAGCAGCACAGCCACACCTGGCGCAACGTTGGATCCATCGCCTGCTCCTCCGGCTCTTTCAGCCGCCCGTCCACGACCGCAACCTTCCCCTGCCCCAGACGCCCCTGTTTCAGCAAGCGAGCCGTCTCCATCTCGGGATCCTCCGACCTCTCCTCACAGCCCACAAGACAAGCTAAAATCATAGCAAGAATCGATTTCAAAAGAGAGAGGCGTGACGGTTTCATAAGTTCCAGGGAAACCTCATTAAAGCCATGCACCAGAGCCCAGCACAAGCTTACAGTGCTTAATGTTCTGTGCCCATCTTCCCGCAGCGCCCATGCGTGCCTCGTCTTCATCAAATTGAGCCAAGTCGCCAAGCACTGCATTTCTCCCCTGAAAGCGCTTGCGCATTCCAAGACTCCAGGCAAGATGCGCGGCCCTGCCAGAAACGGCAGTTGGATACTCCGATGTAGCTCAGCGGTAGAGCGGGTGACTGTTAATCACTAGGTCGTAGGTTCGAACCCTACCATCGGAGCCAACACATCAAGTGTGTTGGACATAAAAGGCAAAGCGCCAGCGGATGATTCGCCGCCAGACACACACCAGTCTTGCCCTGCCATGCACGAAACAAGGCTAAAGCCTGTACGGCCCAGCACCTCCAGCCGTGACTCAACGTCTTGTTTCATCACCGAACAAAAACTTAACTTTAGCTAATTTTATGCTTTCCCAACCCATCAGCCCGTGTCAATCTATTGTAAATAATATAATAACCATGCAAAGCAAGGGTTTCACCCTCGCCACTCTTTCCCCTGCCTTCGCCCCTAAATTCAGCCTTGCCTCTCGCTTCAAACCTCGGTTCGGCGAGTGACACGGCCTTCATCAGCTCCATTTTCATTGGATCGGGACACCGCCCGACGACCAAGGGCGGCAGCGTGGCGGGAGGACGGGGGAAGACTATGAGACAGGGAGACAGCCGGAATTCCAAACGCGAAACCAAGGCCCCCAAGCTTTTTTAATCACAAAATTGCATGAGGAATTTTCACTCCCCGCTCTGGTCTCCCGGTTCTCCCCACCTGATTGTCTGATTGTCTGATTGTCTTCCCTCACCGACTCGCCACACTGCCTCCCCATTTTTGCCCCCACCTACGCCTCCGTGAGCCAAGCCCACCCCATCGACGACCTCCGCATCGAGCGCATCCGTCCGCTCATTTCACCCGTGCTGCTCATGGACGAGTGGCCCCTCGGCGAGTCCGAGTCTGCCTTCGTCGAGAGCGCCAGGATCGCCACCGAGCGCATCATGCGTGGCCGCGACGACCGCCTCCTCGTCATCACCGGCCCCTGCTCCATCCACGATAAAGAATCGGCCATGGAGTATGCCGCGCTGATCAAAACCGCGCGCACCAAATACAGCGCCGATCTCGAACTCGTCATGCGCGTGTACTTCGAGAAGCCCCGCACCACCGTCGGCTGGAAGGGCTACATCAATGACCCCAACCTCGACGAGTCCTTCGACATCAACAAAGGCCTGCGCGAAGCCCGCAGCCTGCTCATCGACATCATCAAACTCGGCGTCCCCACGGGCACCGAATTCCTCGACGTCATCACCCCGCAGTACATCGCCGACGCCGTCGTCTGGGGAGCCATCGGTGCCCGCACCACCGAGAGCCAAATCCATCGCCAGCTCGCCTCCGGTTTATCCATGCCCGTCGGCTTCAAAAACGGCACCGACGGCGGCGTGCAGATCGCACTCGACGCCATCGAAGCCGCCAACGGCCAGCACCACTTCCTCAGCGTCACCAAAGAAGGCGTCGCCGCCATCGTCACCACCCGTGGCAACAACGCCTGCCACGTCATCCTGCGCGGTGGCAGGCAGTCGCCCAACTACGACGCTGAAGCCGTCGCCAATGTCGCCAACCAGCTCGGAGCAAAAGCATTGCCGCCCTATGTCATGGTCGATTGCAGCCACGGCAACAGCTTAAAGGATTTCAGAAAACAACCCCTCGTCGCCAGCAACGTCGCCGCACAAATCGCCAGCGGCAGCAAGTCCGTCACCGGCCTCATGCTCGAAAGCCACCTCGTCGAAGGAGCCCAGAAGAAGCCCGACACCTATGGCCAAAGCATCACCGATGCCTGCATCAACTGGGCCACCACCGAGAGCGTGCTGGATGAGCTGGCAGCAGCGGTGCGGGCGAGACGCAGTGTGAAATAAATCCCTTTGTCACAGGTCGCACATGACCATCAAAGCCACCCTCCTCATCATCACTGGCAGCGCCCTCGCTGGTATGTTCATGGGCGGCCTTTTCGGTCTGGCCTCGGGCAGCATGACGCCGGATTTTTTTCGCCACATCATCCCCTGGCAAGATGTGCAGCCTGTCGGCTTCGCCACCTTTCTCGGAGCAACCGTCGGTGTGGTACTCGGCGGCGGCATGGGGTGCTTCGCCGTTATGGTGGACGCCATTAAGACTTGGATCAAAGCCGCCAAATCTCCGAAGTCGGAATAACGCTCTGCCCTCGCCAACTCCTGTGACTCCTTCCGACCTCCAGACTCTCTCCGCCACCCGCATCCTCGTCATTGGCGACGTCATGCTCGATCACTTCGTGTGGGGCAACGTGCGACGTATTTCGCCCGAGGCCCCAGTGCCTGTCGTCGAGGTTTCGCGCGAGACGTGGTTTCCTGGTGGCGCGGCGAATGTCGCACGCAACATCGCGCCCTTCAGCAAGCACAGCTTCATCATGGGCCGTGTGGGCAATGACGAGGCAGCGGCCAAGCTTGGCGAATTGCTCTGCGAGGAGGGCGTCAACATCGACCCCATGCTTGTCCATGAGCGCTTGCCGACCATTTCCAAGATGCGCATCGCCGCACGGCAACAACAGATCGTCCGCGTCGATCGCGAGGTGCTCGAAGCACTGAGCAGTGACGAACTAGCCCAGATCGAAAAGCGCGTGTGCACCATGCTGCCCGACCTCGACGCCATCATCATCGAGGACTACGGCAAGGGGTTCATCACCCAGCCCCTCGTCGATACACTCGTGCGCCTCGCCACAGAAGCAGGCAAGCTCATCACCGCCGACCCCAACCCTCGCAACCCCCTCAACTGGCATGGCGTGTCGCTGGTGAAACCCAATCGCCTGGAAGCCTTCGCCGCTGCTGGCATCGAAGACCGCCACCGCACTGGCGACCCCACGCAAGACCCCGACCTACTCGAAGTCGGCGCACGTTTGCTGGCCAAGTGGAGCGTGCCACATGTGCTCATCACCCTCGGCGAGCAAGGCATGATGATCTTCAGCTCAGACAGCAAAGACAAGCCGCACCACATCCCCACGCGCGCCCGCGAAGTGTATGATGTCTCCGGCGCAGGCGACACCGCCATCGCCCTTTTAACACTGGCTCTCGCCAGCGGCATGAGCATCCACGACGCCGCCGAAATCGCCAACCACGCCAGCGGCATCGTCGTCGGTAAGCTCGGCACCGCCACGCTCACGCCCGAGGAATTGCTGGCTGCGTTTGCAGAAGACACCATCATCGCATCCTCAGCGCCATGACGAGTCAGTTGGAGTCCAGGCTTTAGCCGCATCAGAATGGCACAGTTCATCGTCTTCTCACAGATTTCCCTGAACGGCTGAAGCCTGAACTCCAACGCGCCACAACAAGCTCCTCGCCTAGCCGAGCCTTCGCGGTCTAAAGCCCGAGACTACTACCCACCATGCCCCTCGCCTTCCCCACCCTCCTCGCCCAGCACCTCGCCGAACATCGCGACGCCATCGACCGCCTCGCAGGCATGACCGAGCAACTCGCGCCCCTCGCCGAGGCATGGCGCACGGCTCTCGCTAGCGGCAAAAAAATCCTCTTCTTTGGCAACGGCGGCAGCGCGGCAGACGCGCAGCATCTCGCGGCGGAACTCGTCGTTCGCTACCGCGTCAATCGTCGCGCCCTCGCTGGCATCGCGCTCACTACTGACACCAGCATCATCACCGCGCACAGCAATGACTTCGGCTTCGAGACGCTCTTCGCTCGCCAGATCGAAGCCCTCGCGCAGTCCGGCGATGTCGTCGTCGGCATCTCTACCTCGGGCACCAGCAAGAACATCATCGCTGGTCTGCAAACCGCCAATGACAAGAGCTGCATCACCATCGCCTTCACCGGTGAAAGCGGCGGCGAGTGCGCCCGCATCGCCCAGCTTTGTTTCAAAGCGCCCAGCGCCATCACCGCCCGCGTGCAGGAGTGCCACCTGCTCGTCGGCCATGCGTTATGTGATTTGGTCGAGAGTGATGCGGTAGGATAGGCGGCCCCGCCTGTCCCCAAGTGCAGCGGGCATCTTGCCCGCCCCCTCAGCGAAGATCGTGTCCGCCCGGCTCCTAGCCCAGCCATGATGCTGCGCACCCTACGACAGGCCACACGGGCATAACCTGCCCACCTCATCATGATTTCCTCCATGCATAGAACTTGGCGCAGTTGGTTCGCCGATTCTCATGTGGGTCGCCGCTGGCGGGCCATCATGGAAAACGTCGCCACCTCCATGGCTGACCGTGTCGTCACGGGCATCTGTGCGCTCGCCCAGGTGCCGCTGGCGGTGAATTATCTCGGGCAGGAAGCCTTCGGACTTTGGATGACGCTCAGCGCTGTCGTCGCTGCCATGGCTGTCGCCGACTTGGGGCTCAGCATTGGCGTGCAGAATCGCATGGCCGATGCCTTTGGCCGCGATCAACTCATCGAGCTGCGCCAAGTCTGGAAGACTGGCTCACTCATCCTCGCGGGCATCGCCGCCCTGCTGGCGATCCTTTTACTGCCGTGTTGTTGGGCCGTCGATTGGGCCGCTCTCTTTAAAATCAGCAACGCACAAGTCGCCGCTTCCGTGCCGCACTGCCTCGTCATCATGGTCGGTGCCTTCTGCCTCGGCTTACCCCTCACCACCGCCCACCGCTTGGCTCTTGCCGTGCAACTCGGCTGGATGGCGAATATCAAATCCACCGCCCAAGCCATCGTTACCCTCGCGCTCGTCGCCCTAGCGGCTTGGCAACGGCTCGACCTCCCCGCCTTCCTGCTCGTCATCACCTTACCGCCCGCCATCGCTAACCTCCTGCTGCTCCTCGCCCTGCGTCGGCAACTGGGCTGGCACACGACGGCAGCACCCGCCTTCTCCGCCAGCATGGGCAGGGAAATCGCGGGCAAAAACCTGCTCTTCACCTTGCCGCAGATCGGTGCCACAGCGCTGGGCGTCGTGCCTTCGCTCCTGCTTGCCAGCCTGCTGGGAGCCGCAGCCTTGACCCCGTGGAATCTGATGCAGCGTCTACTCGGCCTGCCCGTCATGTTCCAGCACATGTTCCTCGCGCCGCTCTGGCCTGCCTACACCGAAGCCAATGCGCGTGGCGATCTCGCCTGGGTCAGAGCCACCTATCGCCGCTCGCTCTGGCTTAGCCTGTTCGTCGCCATCCTACCCACCTTGTCCTTTGCCCTTTGGGGGCGTTGGGCGCTTAGCGTTTGGAGCAGCCAGCCTATCGACACCTTCGACCCCTGGCTACTCGCCGCGACCAGCCTGTGGACAGCCCTGCAAGCCCTCACCTTCCCCGCTGCTGCCTTGCTAAATGCCCACGGATGGATCAAAGGCCAAGCCATCTATGGCACCGTCGCCGTCGCAGGGAGCCTACTGCTCATGCCCACGGTCATCAGCGCGATGGGGACAGTCGGCGTGCCCTTGACCTTGGTCATCGTGTTCGGAGCCATCGGAGTACCCTTCACTTTTTGGGAAGCCCGCTATCAGTTGCGGCGGCAAGAGCGCCGACTAGCGGCACCCCTGGCGAGCGCGTCGATTTGCGCCGCTTGATGACCGACACATCACCACCACTGCCCCTCATGACTGCGGTCATTCAATTTTTTGTCCTAGCCATTTTGTGCCTTACCGCACCGCTACCCAGCCTGCTGCGCCGCCTGCTCCAGCGGCTGCCACGCAGCCTCTACAACCAGTGCAGCACCCCCTTTCGCTACCCCATCCACGGGCGCTGGCTTTGGTTCAATGCCCGCAGCAGCTACCCCATCACTGTCGCCTCCTACCCGTTGATGAATGCCGCCCTTGTGGACGGCGTCGCCGCCTGCTTCCACAGCCTGGGCCGCCCCGCGACGATGATCGACGTCGGTGCCGCCATCGGCGATACCCTGAGCCTTATCGAGGAGCGCTGCCCGCACATGATCGGCAGACACTTCTGCATCGAGGCCGCCCCCCATTTCCTGGAACTGCTGCGCCGCAACACCGCCGCCATGCCGCAGGTCACCATCATTCCGCAGCTCCTTGCCGCTGAAGAAAAGACCATCCCCTCGCTCGTCCACACCCACGGCAGTACCGCCGCCGCCGTAGGCGAAGACCAAGTCCAGGCCATCCCCCTTGACCGCGTGCCTGAGCTGCAAAACCAACGCATCGACCTCTTAAAAATTGATGTGGACGGCTACGATGGTGAAGTCCTCGCCGGAGCCCGGCAGCTAATCGCCCGCGACCAGCCGCTCATCATTTTCGAGTGGCATCCCGTGCTCTGGCAGCGTGCGGGGAATGACCTCTTCCAAGTCTTCACCCTGCTCCGCGACGCAGGCTATGACCGCCTGCTCTGGTTCCACAACACGGGCGAGTTCAGCCACTTCACCAGCACCACCGCCGACGCACTCGTGCAGCACCGCCACACCGCGCACTACTTGCAAAAAGAAAGCCCGCAGGGCGACCCGCACTTCGACATCATCGCCCTTCATCAAGGCTCGAAAATTGATCCCGTCGATCTAGCTCGACTGCCGCACACACGGCAGTGGCTGAAGCGCTAACTTTGCTCGAAAGCCAAGCCTTGGCCCATGATCGCCCGTCTCAAATTACGACTCCAGTACCTGTGGGTCTGGCTCCTCACACGCCCTCTCACCGTCCGCCTCCTTCGCCAATACCTGCGCGGCACAGACACACCGCCACCCGGCCCCTTCGATCCCGAGCAAGTCCATCGCATCCTCGTTCACCGCGTCGATGCCCTCGGCGACACCATCCTCACCCTGCCCCTGCTGCAAGCCCTGCGCGACCGCTGGCCCAACGCCCACATCACCTACGCCGCCCCGCCCCTCGCCCTCAGCCTTTTTAAACACGACCCGCGCGTCAATGAACTGCTCCCCGTCCACACCAGCAGACCCTTCAGCCGCATCCGGCGAATGCTCGAATGGCGCGACATCTGCAACGCCGCTGGCCCCCAGGGCTACGACCTCGCCATCGTCGCCCGTTGGGATCAGGACGACTACGGCTGCGCCATCCAGTGCCACCTCCTCGGCAGTCGTTGGATCATCGGCCATGAGCAAAGCGTCCGCCCCAATCCCTTGTGGATCGGTGCCCGCATCGACTACCTCCTCACCACCGCCGTTAAAAATGCCACCGGCCATGAAGTCGAGCGCACCCATGCACTCCTCGAAGCCATCGGCCTCCGCGCCCCCGCCCACGTCGCCCCCATCGGCACCACACCCGCCATCGAGACCGCTATCGACCACTGGCTTGAAATCCAGAGCGTGCCAGCAGGAGCCCCGCTCATCGCCTTCGGAGTCGGCTCAGCCGAAGCAAAAAAAATATGGCCTAGAGAGCACTTCGCCACCCTTGCCCAGTCGTTGCTCCAGCAGCACTTCACCCTCCTCATCATCGGCGGCCCAGAGGATCAAGACACTGGCCAATACCTCGCCCAGCACGGCTGCCTCGACGCCACCCGCCTACCCAGCATACAGCATACAGCCGCCCTGCTAAAACGAGCCACCCTCCTCATCGGCAATGACTCCGGCCCCAAGCACCTCGCCGCCGCCCAGGGCCTGCCCGTTATTGAAATCTCGCATCACCCCGAAGGAGCCGACCCCGAGCACCGCTACTCCGCGCGTCGCTTTGGCCCCTGGGCCGTGCCCCACCGCGTCCTCTCCCCACGCGCCACCACCGGCACCATCGCCGACATCACCCCGCATGAAGTCCTGCAAGCCATGCAGGCACTGAGCCCCTCACCAGCACGCACTTAATCACCCATGAACAACTCAGGAGCCATCACCCCGTTAACCATCATTGGAGCCATGATCGCGGCCCTGTATGTCATCGCCTCCATCCTGCTCGGCGGTGGTAATGAACTCGCCGCCCTGTGCGACTACCTACTCGCCGCCGCCGTCCTCATCGGGCTCCTTTTCCCCAAAGGCAGCATCCTCGTCTGGCTCTTCCTCTGCGCCTACACCGACCTGTTGAAGCGCTTCCTCATCGTCTCAGGGCGCGTCAGTTACACCGATCTCTTCAGCGTCCTCGGCATCCCGCCAGCCATGCTCGGCGGCATCGTCGCCAGCATCATCCTCAGCGCCCTAATGGGGAAACACAAGCTCACCGCCGCCCACTGGCGTCTCTTCCTCATCTCCTGCGTCCTTGTCATCCTCTCCGGCGTCCTCGCCGCCAGCGAGGGCAAAGGCGGCATCGGCGGCATCCTCAGCGGCATCGCCAACAACGGCTTCTACGCCATGCTCCTCTTCGTCATCCCCTGCCTTTACAAGACCAGCGATGAAGCCCTGCGGCTGCTAAAATCCGTCCTCTGGATCTTCCTCCCCGTCGCCCTCTACGGCATTTACCAGGCCATCTTCGGCTTCCAAGAGTTTGAAATCGCCTATCTCAAAACTGGGCTCAGCATCGAAATCAAGCAACTCTTCAACAACGAAGTGCGGCCCTTCTCCACGCTCAACTCCCCCACCGCGCTCAGCGCCATCTGCGGAGCCCTCGCCGCCCTCGCCGCCGTCCTCACCCTCACCCCACACCCCACCAGTCGTCGCCGCGTCTTGGGTCTCATCCAGGGCACCTTTTGCACCCTCATCTATCTCGTCGGCCTCATCGCCTCCACCACGCGCAGCTCCTTCATCATCCTTCCCTTCGTCATCTGCGGTGCCTTCTACTTCTGCTCCTCGCGCAGCACCAAGCTCCTCTACGTCACCTGTGCCATCGCCTTCCTCGCCCTCGTCCTCTCCGCTGATTTCCTCCTTTCAAATCTCGGTGCCTGGCAGAGCAAAATCTCCGACCTCGCAGGCGAAAGCGAATTCGGTGCCCAGATGGCCCGCGTTGCCACCTTCAGCGATCGCCTGATGGGCTTCGCCCTCCTCACCAAAAACCCCGAAGTCTATACCCTCTTCGGTTACGGCGCGGATCGCGGCACCGACGGCTCCGACCCCTTCTATTGCCACGACCTCATCACCGGCCTCCTCGTCCGCCGTGGCCTCCTCGGCCTCGTCCTCGCCCTCGGCTCCGTCGCCCTCGCCCTTACCAAAGCCCACAGCGCCGTCCTCAGCATTCGTCATCGCCCCCATCGTCGCATCGCCGCCACCCTGCTCGCCCTCTCCTTCTCCTTCGTGCTCGTCTCCGTCATCAGCGGCAGCATCCTGCACATCTTCCCCGTCAACGTCTTCCTCTGGTTCTTCCTCGGCCTCCTCGTGCTCGTCTCCCAGAGCGCGGAAGCCACTGCCGAAGTTGAAGTCGAAGCCGCCACCACAACCCCTTCCTTCGATAGAAAAGACTTCAAACGCTTCAGCCGTCCTCGCCCCACGACGCCCACACCCTCGGGCGCAAGCATCCTGTAATCCCACTTCCCGCGCTGCATACCACGCAGCCCCACCGCCCCATGCTCCAGTCCCTCCGCAACCATCTGCGCACCCTCCTGCGCCGCTACATCTACACCCCCAACACCATTCGTTATCGCGTCGAATGGCCCCGCATCCGCGAAGCCTTCACCCACATCGGTACCACTGGCCGACTCTTCGATGGCGGCTGCGGCTCCGGTGAATTTGCCCGTCGTATCCTCCTCAGCGGCCTGTGCAAAGAAGTCGTTGGCCTCGAACCCTCCGACGACAACTTCAAGCAACTCCAGCGCAACCTCGGCACCTACCCCGGCGTCCGCATCATCCAGGCCGACCTCCTCGCCATCCCCGAGCCCGACGCCAGCATGGACATGGTCATGTCCACCCAAGTCATCGAGCACATCGAGGATCACCACACCGTCGCCCGCGAACTCGTCCGCATCCTCCGCCCCGGCGGCCACGCCCTCATCACCGTCCCCCATCCGCCCGAGCACTGGTACAACGACGACCACAAACGCGAAGGCTACACCGAAGCCGACCTCCGCGCCCTCTGCGAGCCCCTCGGCCTCACGACGCTGCACACCAGCTACTTCCTCACCAAGGCCACCACCAACCGCATGATCCGCGCCGCTAGGCTCCCCCTCGCAGGCCAATTCCTTCCTGTCGCCTGGATCGACGCCGAGACCCACCTCACCGCCGAGCAACGCCGCGCCGACACCCCCTACGGCATCCTCATGCTCTTCAAAAAAGACCCATGAGGCTCATCATCGTCGATCCCCACCTCAGCACCCGCAGCCCCTCCATGAGCGGCATCGTCCGTGCCCTCCCCGCGCTCAAAGCCCAGGGCTGGCAGCTCGAAGCCTGGTGCTGGCACAGCGACCCCGGCCTCCCCCTAGACCGCATCGTCCGCCTCCCCACCTTCGGCAATCTCCCCGTCCTCGCCTCCCACGCCTTCACGCTCTGGGCCACCCTCTACGCCCTCTGGCGCACCTGCACCGCCCCCCGCCAGCGCCGCGATGAAGTACGCTACACCGTCGCCAGTTACCTCCCCTTCTGCGACATCGCCCACGTCCACTTCTCCTGCTGGGACTGGGAGCACGCCCAGCAGAGACTCCCCACCCGCACCCTCCGCGACTGGTACGAGCGCCTCACCAACCTCGGCGGCCTCATCGCTGCCGAACTCTTCTTTCGCATCACCACCGCCCGCACCGTCCTGTGCGTCTCCCACGGAGTAGCCGATGACGTCAGAAAAAAAGCCCCACGGCTCAACCTCCACGTCCTGCCCAACAGCTACGACCCCCAGCGCTTCAACCCCACCACACGCCACAGCCTCCGCAACGCCGCCCGCCTGCGCCACGGCTACACCGAGCGCGACATCGTCTTCAACTTCACCAGCACCGGGCACTACCGGCGCAAAGGCTTCCTCCTCGCCGCCCAGGCCATCCAGCGACTCCAGGCCCGAGGCCACACCACCGCCCGGCTCCACGTCGTCGGCGGCACTGACCGCCACCGCGCTGAACTCGCGCAGCAGCTCACCACCCTCGATCCCGACTGGCCGCGCTACATCACCTTTGCCGGGGCCACGCCCCACGTAGAGGCCGAATTCGCCGCCAGCGACGCCTTCCTCTTCCCCTCCCACTCCGAAGCCTTCGGCCTCGTCACCCTAGAAGCCGCCGCCTCCGGCCTCCCCCTCTTCCTCACCCGCCACCAAGGAGCCGCCATGATGCTCAAAGACGGCATCAATGGCCGCTATCTCGAACCCAACGCCGAAGCCATCGCCGACGTCCTCACCGACTTCATCACCGGTGCCTGGAAACCCCAGCCCACCACCCTGGATCACGCACTCGATAGCACCACCTACGCCGCCCGCTTCATCGAGCACATCAAAGCCATCGCCTAGCCCCACCTCTTTATGCAAACCGACACGCAGCCCACCACCTGCCGCAGCCCACAGCACTGGATCATCATCGCGATCCTCATCGCCGCCGCTGCCATAGCGCTCCTCGCCTACCAGCCCTACGCCGCCGGTTATGCCGACAACCGCAAGACCCTCCTCGCCTACCTCTTGCAAGAATGGGCCGACCCCACCTGGCAACATGGAGCCCTCGCCCCCCTCATCGTCGGCTACCTCGTCTGGCTCAAGCGCAGCACCCTCGCCACCCTCCCCCTAAAACCCAGCGCCTGGGGCCTGCCCCTCATGCTAGCAGCCATGCTCAGCTACTTCATCGGCTATCGCGCCAACAACTTTTACTTCGGAGCCATCGCCGCACAGCTCGGCATCGCCGGAGCCCTCCTCTGGATGCTCGGCTGGCAGCATCTCCGCACGCTCCTCTTTGCCTGGAGCGTCCTCGCCTTCGCTTGGCCGCTGCGCTTCCTGGAGGACACGCTGGGCTTCCAACTTCGCCTCATCATGGTTGAGTGCGTCGCAGGCACCTTGAAACTGCTGCACCTCCCCATCATCCGCGATGGCACCTCGCTGCTCTCCATCGGCCCCGACGGCACCCCCAGCGAGTGGTTAAAGCTCAACGTCGATGGCCCGTGCAGCGGCATGAGATCGCTCTTCGCCCTCATGCTCGTCTCCATGCTCTTCAGCTACTTCTCGCAGCGCACACCGCTGCGCCGCCTCGCCCTCTTCGCCACCAGCATCCCCCTCGCCATCGCAGGCAACATGGCCCGCATCTTCCTCCTCATCGGCGGCACCGCAGCCTTTGGTCAACCCTTCGCCGTGGGCGATGAAAACAACGAAATGTCCACCTACCACTTCTTCAGCGGCATCATCGTCTTCATCGTCGCCGTCGCTGGGCTGCGCAGCGTATCGGCCAGCATAGATCGCTGGTGGCCAGGCACAGCGAGCGCAATCACACACCGCAAAGCCAACCGCATCATCACCACCCGAGTCCAGCAAGGCACCGCCGCCGTGTAACCCATCGCCATGCCACGCACGTTGGAGTCCAGGCTTCAGCCGTTCATAATCTCCCCATCCCTCCCATGCTCCGCGCCCTCACCCTCCTCGCCCTCGCGACCGCCACCGTACTCGCCTGCCGCCTATCGCCGCCCATCCGCAGCGGCGAAGAAGCAGGCGTCATCATGACCCTACCCACCCGCGTCGGCCAGCTCCTCGGCCATGAAGACAAGCCCTCCGACGAAGAGCTACGCCGCCTCCCCAGTGACACCGAATTCGCCAAGCGCACCTACGCCACCGCTGGTGCTACCGACGCCGAGCGCGACCTCGCCCACATCACCATCGTCCTCGCAGGCTCCGAGCGTCGCAGCATCCACCGCCCCGAAGTCTGCCTCCCCGGCCAGGGCTGGACAATCCTCAGCAGCGTCACCCGCCCTGTCGAAATCGCCCCCGGCAAAACCTTGCAAGTGCGCGACCTCACCATCGAAGGTCATGCCGAAACCAACACCAACCGCCAGCCCATCCGCGCCCATTACATCTACTGGTTCGTCGGCACCGACACCACCACCCCTAGCCACATCGAGCGCACCCTCCTCAGCACCTACGACAGCATCGTGCGCGGCATCAATCACCGCTGGGCCTACGTCTCCCTCATCGCCAACGTCACCGAAAACTTCCCCTCCAGCGACACCCACGAGCGCCCTCGCAGCGACGAGCAGACCCAGCGCCTCCTCGACTACCTCATTCAAAACACCGTCCCCGAGTTTCAAAAAGCCTACATGCGACAACCCACCGTCAGCCTCGCCCCTAGCCACTAGCCCGCTTCATCCTATCATCCCCATCCCATCAGCGCCCACCCCCAGCCGCCCCCATTCATCATTCATAACTCATAATTTCCGATGACCGCCCCCCCCTTCAACCCCGCCAAACTCAACGCCCTCCGCGCCCACCTCCGCAGCCTGGGCCGCGCCCTCATTGCCTACTCCGGCGGCGTCGATAGCACCCTCGTCCTCCGCGTCGCCACTGAGGAGCTGGAAATGGAAGCCCTCGGCATCATGGCCGTCTCGCCCAGCCTCCCCGAGAGCGAGCGCCAGCAAGCCGTCGAACTCGCCCAAGTCATGGGCGCACGGCTGAAGCTCCTGCCCACCGCTGAAACCGAAGACGAGCGCTACCAAGCCAACCAGCCCAACCGCTGCTTCCATTGCAAAGACCACGTCTATGGAGCCCTGCGCCGCTACGCCGACGACCATCACTTCGACCACATCCTCGACGGCATGAACACCGACGACACCCTCGACGTCCGCCCCGGCAGAGCCGCCGCCAAGCTGCATGAAATCGACAGCCCGTTGCACGACTTAGGCTTCAGCAAAGAAGACATCCGCGCCGCCGCCCACCACCTCGGCCTGCCCAACTGGAACAAACCCGCCGCCGCCTGCCTCGCCAGCCGCATCCCGTATGGCACCCCCGTCACCACCGCCCTGCTAGGCCAAGTCGAGCGCGCCGAAGCCGCCCTCACCAGCCTAGGCTTCCACGAGCTAAGAGTCCGCCACCACGGCGACGTCGCCCGCATCGAAGTCCCTGACAACGAATTCGACCACATGCTCAGTGCCCGCGCCGAAGTCACCAGCGCACTGAAGAGCGCAGGCTACATCTACGTCTCGCTCGATCTGCAAGGCCTGCGGCAGGGTAGTATGAATGAAGTGTTAGCAGCGAGGGGCGAAGCAGTGCGCAGCGCATAGGGACAAGGGGCGAGAGATCGGAGCCGATTCGCTCAAAGCAGCCCCTCTCTTCCCTTATCCCTTTTACCTTCCCCCTTGTCCCTCTCCGCCAAGACCTCGTCCTCGCCCCGCGCTATGAATATCCTCGGCCTCTCCGCCTACTACCACGACAGCGCTGCTGCCCTTGTCTCCAACGGTATCATCACCGCAGCCGCCCAAGAAGAGCGATTCACCCGCATCAAACACGACAGCGCCTTTCCCACCAAGGCCGCGCATTATTGTTTGAGCGAGGCAGGCATCGCCATCGAAGACCTCGATTACGTCGCCTTCTACGACAAGCCGTTGCAGAAATTCGACCGCCTCCTGGAAACCTACCTCGCCTTCGCACCGGATGGAATAAAATCCTTCATGATGGCCATGCCGCTGTGGTTAAAGACCAAGCTGCATCTCCCCCGCGAAATCAAAAAAGCCCTCGATGGCCGCTACAAAAAGCGCGTCGTATTCACCGGCCATCACGAGAGCCACGCCGCCAGCGCCTTCTTTCCTTCGCCATTTGAAAAGGCCGCCGTGCTCACCATCGACGGCGTCGGTGAGTGGGACACTGCCAGCATCGGCATCGGCGAAGGCAACAAGCTGCGTCTGCTCAAAACGATGCACTTCCCGCACTCGCTCGGCCTGTTATACAGCGCCATCACCTACCACTGTGGGTTCAAGGTCAACAGCGGCGAATACAAGCTCATGGGCCTCGCCCCGTATGGCCAGCCGACCTACAAAGACCTCATCCTCGACAAACTCATCGACCTGCGACCCGACGGCAGCATGGCCATGGACATGAGCTACTTCGGTTACTGCCAAGGGCTGCGCATGACCAACGCCAAGTTCGATGCCCTGCTCGGCAGCCCACCGCGCCAAAGCGAAACCCCCATCACCCAGCGCGAGATGGATCTCGCCGCCAGCATCCAAGCCGTCACTGAGGAAGCCGTGCTGCGCATGGCCCGCTACGCCAAAGAATTAACCGGCTGCGATAACCTCTGCATGGCCGGTGGCGTCGCGCTGAACTGCGTCGCCAATGGCAAACTCCATCGCGCAGACATCTTCGAGAACCTCTTCATCCAACCCGCCGCTGGCGATGCAGGTGGTGCCTTGGGAGCTGCACTCTTCGTGCATCATCATCTGCTCGATAATCCGCGCAACGTCGCAGCCGCAAGCAACGGAGCGCGGCCCTCCGAGGCCGCAGCGCTAGTCCCCCGCCCAACATCATCGCAACTCGAAACGCTCGATAGCTCCGCAAACCCCAGCGCCCCGATCCATCAAAGCTCCGTGGCTCACACAAGCGCTGCGGCCTCGGAGGGCCGCGCTCCTTCCCGCCACAACATCCTCGCCCACGACGCCCAATTCGGCTCCCTCCTCGGCCCCCATTTCACCAACGCCCAAGTCCGTGCCGAACTCGATGCCGCAGGGGCCATCTACGACTTCATCGAAGACGAGCCAGAACTCCTTCGCACCGTCGCCAGTCACATCGCCAACGAAAAGGTCATCGGCTGGTTCGCTGGCCGCATGGAATTCGGACCCCGCGCCCTCGGTTGCCGCAGCATCATCGGCGACCCCCGCAGCACCGCCATGCAGGCGCAGATGAACCTGCGCATCAAGTTCCGCGAAAGCTTCCGCCCCTTCGCCCCCGTCGTGCTGCGCGAGGACGTGAGCCACTACTTCGACCACCAAGGCGACAGCCCCTACATGCTCATCGTCGCCGATGTAAAACCCGAGCACCTCCGCCAACTCAGCGCCGAGGAACAAGCCGCCATGCAAGACCCCGACCTGCGCAAGCGCGTCAACGTCCCCCGCTCCACCCTGCCCGCCATCACCCACGTCGATAACAGCGCCCGCCTGCAAACCATCGACGAGCAGCGCCACGGCCGCTTCTACCGCCTCATGCGCGAATTCAAAACCCAGACCGGTTGCGGCGTCCTCATCAACACCAGCTTCAACATCCGAGGCGAACCCATCGTCTGCACCCCCACCGACGCCTTCCGCTGCCTCCAAGCCACCGACATGGATGTATTAGTGGTCGAGAATTTTGTGCTAAGACGTGAAGCCCAGAACCAGCAACTCAGCGAAGCCGAGAAGGCGAAGTATGTGGGGAGCTTTGCGCTGGATTGAGTGCCCCCTGTCCGCCCCAAGCTCACCGAGATTCATCACTCATCACTCATCACTCATAATTCCTAACTCATCACTGGTATGATCAACCCCTTCCACGAAATCAACTGGCGACCCGGCAAGGCCGATCTACGCAAATTTGCCTTCAGCCTCATCATCGGCTTCCCATGCCTTGCGCTCATTTTCTTTATCGCTTCGTGGTGGAATCATCACACGCTCCCCGAGCCGCGATGGTTTCTCCAACTCGCAACCATCGGCGCTGGCGCTGGGCTCGTCAGCCTGCTCGTGCCAGTCATCGCACGTCCGCTCTATTTCGTCTGGTATGCCGCCACGGCGTGCATTGGCCTCGTGATGTCGAACCTCATCATGGGCCTGCTCTACTACGGTCTCTTCACCCCGATGGGCCTCATCATGCGCGTCATCGGGCGCGATGCGCTGGCGCTCAAATGGCAGAAGGGCAAAGCAAGCAGCTACTGGAAAGACGTGCCCCCGCCCGGCCCGGCATCGAGTTACTTCAGCCAGTATTAGATGGATCAGTCTGATCCAAACAATCCGACCGACCTCACTGCAATCCCCCCACCCACTATGAATCCCAACAACGACTTCGAAAAAGCCTCCAAGCAAGCCCAGGGCAACCTCATCACCGAGTTCCTAGGCTTCCTGAAAAAGAGCCGCAAGTTCTGGCTGCTGCCGCTCATCGTCATCATGCTGCTGCTCGCGCTGTTGCTAATGGCTGGCGGCACAGCCGTAGCGCCATTCATCTACACGCTGTTTTAGCGCGTAGGATGGGCGTCCCGCCCGTCCCAGGTGCAGCGGGCATCTTGCCCGATAAACCATCGCTAATCGTGTCGGTCCGCGAATTGGCCTGTGACTCGACAAAGCCAACACGATATTCGCCAACTGACCGGGCAAGATGCCCGGCCCACCAGGGACGGGCGAGACGCCCATCCAACTTTGCCCCATGTCCGACCTCACTCTCGACCTCCAACGCCTCGCGCGGCAAGGCTTCCCCGAGGTCGTCTTTGCTCGTGGCAAGTCTTGCGCACAGACCACCGAAGCGCTGCGCCAACTGCACGCCGCCCACGGCCATGCGCTCGCCACAGGCGTCGATGAAACCA
Organism: Verrucomicrobiota bacterium; assembly: GCA_031411235.1. GTDB lineage: Bacteria > Verrucomicrobiota > Verrucomicrobiia > Verrucomicrobiales > Verrucomicrobiaceae > JANOAR01. The sequence goes on from JANOAR010000048.1 coordinate 32,390, forward strand.
CTGCCTCCGCCATCCACGACGCACTAAAAACAGGCCATTACGATCCCGTTTCCAAGCTCTACCGAATCGGCCAAATGCCGCGCATCGAGCAGTCCAGAGCCCCCCTCGTCATCACCGCAGGCACCTCGGATCAACCCATCGCCGAGGAAGCTGCACAGACGCTTGAATACCTCGGGCATCAACCCCAGCGCATCACCGATGTCGGCGTCGCGGGCCTGCATCGACTCTTATCAAAACTCGATGATCTCCACCAAGCCAGCATCATCGTCGTCGTCGCTGGCATGGAGGGCGCACTCGCCAGCGTCATCGGCGGCCTCGTCGCGCAGCCCATCATCGCCGTACCTACCAGCGTGGGCTATGGAGCGAGTTACGAAGGCATCGCCGCGCTGCTCTCCATGCTGAACTCTTGCGCCGCAGGAGTCGCGGTGATGAATATCGACAACGGCTTCGGCGCAGCCATGCACGCGCATCGCATCCTCACTCGCTGATCATTCCATGTCGGCCTGCAAACCTACCCTGCTCGTCATTTCGCACACCTACGTGGTGCTGGAGCATCACAAAAAAATCGTCGCCCTCGCCGCGCATTTCGACGTGACCTGCCTGACCATTCGCAGCAGTCAATTCGGCACTTGGTATGGACTCGATGGCAGCGCCTTCGGTGGCGAGGCATCGGCAGCCTATCAGCATGTGGAACTGCCCATGCTCGGCACGATGACGACGAAATATCTGCTTCGCGGTCTCGGTGCCTGGGTGCGCTCCAGGGACTGGGACATCATCCTCGTGGAGAACGAGCCGTGGTCGCTAGTGAAGTGGCAGACACTCTTCTGGACAAGGCTCAGCGAGGCTCGTTGTTACGGCGAGTTCACCTGGGAAAATGTGCGCCGCACGGGCTTGCGAGGCGTGGTGCTGGACGTGGTTTACAAGCTCTCGGCACGTTGGGCACACTTCTTCATCTGCGGCAATAAAGCTGCTGGGCAGATCATGCGCGACTACGGCATGGAGCCGCAACGCGTGCTGGTATCGCCGCAGCTCGGGGTCGATCTCAGCAATCATTGCTGCGTATCTGCTGAACAAAAGAAGGCACTGCGCAAAGAGCGTGGACTGCCTGCCCATGCCACCATCATCGGCTTCGCCGGACGCATGGTCGCCGGGAAGGGCGTGCCGGAACTCGTCGCCGCTGTGGCCGCGCTAAACAGCCCTGGGAGCAGTATCGCGCCGCATCTCGCCATGCTCGGTCATGGCCCGCTGTCTCCTGAATTGGAGCAACTCGCGAAGACTTCGCCTTGGCTGCATTTGCTGCCCGGCGTGCCGCACGGTCAGGTGCCTCACTTTCTTCAAACGCTCGACATGCTCGTGCTCGGCAGCCATCCGCAGCATGGGCCGGATGAGTTTTGGGAAGAGCAGTTCGGCCACATTCTCATCGAAGCCATTGGTTCGGGCGTGGTCGTTGTGGGCTCGCGCTCGGGTGCCATCCCCGAAGTCATCGGTGATGATGAGATGCTCTTTGAGCCCGGTGATCAACAGTCCATCGCAGCCTTCATCGAACGTGCCTGTTGTGATAAAGAATGGCTGCGGCAGAAGCACGGCAGGCAACTAAAACGTGTGCGCGAACATTACACCCACGAACGCGTCGCCAGCGACTGGGCAGCCTTTTTGAAACAACGCCTAGCCGCCGCATGAGCCTAGCTGCCATCATCATCCCAGTGCATAACCGCATCCGCCACACGCTGCCTTGTGTGCAGCGACTTGCGTGGTGCATCGGCTTGCCCGACTGGCAAGTCATCGTCGTCGATGATGCCTCGACCGATGGCACTGCGGAAGCCCTGCGAACGCAGTTCCCACAGGTGCGCATCGTCAGCGGCGATGGCTCATTGTTTTGGACTGGAGGCATCGCTGCGGGCATGAGCAATGCCCTCGCAAAGGGCGCAACCGAGATCGTGTGGCTGAACGATGATACCGAGGTCGATGAAGTGTCGCTGCGACGTCTCGTGGGCTTGGTGCGAGAGGATCAGCGTCGTGTCATCGGAGCCACCGCCGTCGTCGCTGGCAAGGTGCAATCGCATCATTGCCGGAGTCGCCGCGAGGTCATCGCGGCAGAAGGTGAGCTGGCTCCAGCCGATGTGCTCGCGGGTTTTTTGGTGGCCTTCTCCAGCGATGTGCCAGCACGCATTGGCCTGCCCGATACCTCACGCTTCCCCCACTACGCGGGCGATAGCGCCTACACGCATGAGGCGCACAAGGCAGGCTTCACCCTGCTAGTCGATGGCGGTAGCCTCGTGCGGCTGAGAGAGTTCGACGGCTATACCACGTTGGAAGAAGAGTTCTGGCGCACGTCGAGCGAGACGTTGTTGCAACGCTTGGAGCGTGTGTTTTTTTCGACGCGCAGCAGGCATCGTCTAGCAACCCACTGGCACCTCGATCATGTCTATCGCGGCTGGCTGGAAGGCAGCGCGGTAACTTTCGCACGTTGTCTCTGGTGGATTGCGCGTTTGCTGCGCAGGAGATACCGCCACACCTTGGCGCATCAGGCATTCATAACTTATAACTCATAATTCATCCTTTCTCGTGACGACCGCCTATTTTGACTGCATCGCCGGAGCCAGCGGCGACATGATCCTCGGTGCCCTCATCGACGCCGGGCTCGATGTTGCAGCGCTGAAAGCCGAGCTGCGCAAGCTGCCCATCACAGGCTGGGACATCGTTGCGAGGAAGGTCGAAAAGATATGCTTCGCTGCAACCAAGGTGGATGTGCAAGTCTCGCCGCAGCCTCATTCTCGGCCTTTGCCCGTGATTGAAGCGGTCGTGCGTGAGAGTGACTTGAGCGAGTCGGTGAAGCGCCAAGCGCTCATCATCATCCGCATGATCGCCGCCGAGGAGGCACGCATCCACGGCATGGACATCGAGAGCGTGCATCTGCACGAGGTCAGTGGCGAGGATGCCATTCTCGATATTTGCGGCGCACTCGTGGGTATCGAGCTGCTTGGCATCGAGCGCGTGGTGTGCAGTCCGATGCCGCTGGGTCGTGGTTTCGTCAGCGGTGCGCATGGCCAGATACCCCTGCCCTCGCCCGCGACCGTCGGCTTATTGAAAGGCGTGCCTATCGTGGGCTCACCGATCCAAGCCGAACTCGTCACCCCCACGGGTGCGGCCATTTTGAAACACTTGGCCAGTCGCTTCGGCGAGTTGCCCGCGATGCGCCTCGATCACGTCGGCTATGGGGCCGGCAGCTATGATTTCCCCATCCCGAATCTGCTGCGTGTCTTCATCGGCGAGGCCGATACGAATACTTTCACCACCGACACCGTGACGGTGCTGGAGACCAACATCGACGATCAAAACCCCGAGCAAGTCGCACACCTCATGGAGCAAGCCTTTGCCGCCGGAGCGCTGGATGTGACGATGACACCGACACAGATGAAGAAGGGTCGCCAGGGTGTGATGCTCAGCGTCATCGCCCCACCCGCACAGACCGAAGGCCTGCGCAGCCTCATCCTCACCGAGACCTCATCGCTAGGACTGAGAGAGCAAACCCAGCAACGCAGCATCCTCCAGCGCGACCGTTTAGAAGTCGAAACCCCCTGGGGCAAGACTTTCGTCAAAGTCGGCCACTTGCCCAACGGCCAGCACAAGTACGCTCCCGAGTTTGAAGACTGCCGCGTGCTGGCGAGGAAGGCGGGCGTACCGCTGCGCGAGGTGTATGTGGCAGCCGAGACGGCGGCTAGGTACGCGCATGAGGGCGCGGGGCATGGGCATTGAGCGTTTCCTTCGCGGAGTTATCGCAAAGCCCATGAGCCTCACCTCTCCCATCGTCAGCGTTCACCAAACGCGCCTCGATTATACCGACAGCGCGGTGATCCACGCTGCTGTCGCGGCGAGCATTGAAGCCCTCGCACTGGATACCGATTTCATCCGTCCTGGCGACAAGGTGGTGTTGAAGCCGAACTGGGTGAAGGAGCATGATGAGCGCTTTCCTGGGCCGGGGCATTGGGAGCATGTGATTACGCATCCGAGTGTGATCGAAGGGGTCATCCGCTGGGTGGCTCCGCGCTTGGCTGGGGCGGGGAGCATCACGGTTTGTGATGCGCCGCAGACGGACTCTTCGTTTGCTAAGCTGCGCGAGTATTGTGGTCTGGATGACATGATCGCGAAGTGTGCCGCAGACTTCCCTGGTGTGTCGATGCGCCTGCTTGATCTGCGACCCGAGGAGTGGCACGCGGTGGATGGGGTGACGGTGAGCAAGACGGCGCTGCTGGGCGATCCGTTGGGCGACACGCATGTGCGGCTGAATGAGGACAGCGAGTTTGTGAATTTTCACGGGCTAGGCCAGCTCTATGGCGCAAGTTTTAACATGGCCGAAACCAATGAGCGGCATCACGATACGACTCATGAGTATCTGCTCTGCCGCACGCCAATGGAGGCGGATGTGCTGATCAATATCCCCAAGCTGAAGTGCCACAAGAAGGTGGGGCTGACGTGTGCGCTGAAAAACATGGTGGGCATCAACAGCAACAAGAACTGGCTGCCGCACCACACCGAAGGCACGCCGGAGTCTGGCGGTGATCAGTTCCCGAAAGGCACGCTGAAGGCCAAGCTGGAGCGCTCGCTGATGGGGCGGATCAAACGGGCGTTGTTTGGCAATGAGTTGCTGAGCCGCTTGTTCGTGCCGCTGAAGAAGTTAGGCCGCATGGTCTTCGGCGACACGCAGCAGGTGGTGCGCAGCGGCAACTGGCATGGCAATGATACTTGCTGGCGTATGGTCGTGGATTTGAACAAGTGCCTGTTTCATTTTGATGGCGCAGGTGCATTGAGAACGAAGCCGTTGCGCTATCTTGCCCTGGTCGATACAGTGATCGCTGGTGAAGGCAATGGGCCGATGTCGCCGGATGCGAAGGCTTGTGGGTTGATCGTCGCGGGAAGGAATCCGTTGGCCGTGGATAGCGTGTGCTGTGCGCTGATGGGCTTTGATTGGAGGAAGGTGCGGATGCTTGTGGGTGCGTTCGCGGTGAAGGCAAAGGCGGTTGCTGGGTTTGGCTATGAGGAGGTTTTGGTGCGCTCAAATGTGGGGCGCTGGAACAAGCTGCTGGGTGAGTTTGGCCATGCCGATGGACTGGGCTTTAAGCCGCATTTCGGCTGGGTGGGGGCGGTGGAGGTTGTTCAGCCTCAGCCTGAAAGGCTGGAAGAGCCCAGCCCAGGGATGAACGAGTGAAACGAGCGATTCCCTGGGCGTCGAGAAGATGAATGAGGTGCTCTGAAAGAGCACGGGAGAGCGAGGCTGGATGACAACGGAGTCCGGGGCAATGGGCTCAGCGCGGGGCGGCATCGAAGGCCTCCTGCGCTCTTTCAGAGCGCGGTTTTTCGTGGCGTGTTTCCCAGGGAATCGCTCGTTTCACTCGCTCATCCCTGGGCTAGGCTCCTTGGGCCTTTCAGGCCCGAATGCAGGGGAACATTCTTTGTCGGAACGCAGGCAGCATTCGTTGCTAGGTCACGTCGCTTTGACTTTTATGCTCGTGTTTTTTTCGGCACCATAAATCATCGCTTCTAAACCGCTCATTAACCCTTCACTCATCCTCTTTATGGCCCAGTCCCTCGCGAAGATTTATATCCATCTGATCCTCTCCACGAAGAATCGCGAGCGCACGATTCCTGATGATTTGAGGCCCACGCTGCACAGCTACATGGGTGGCATTTTGCGCGATTGCGGATGCACATCGGTGGAGATCAATACGGAGCCGGATCATGCTCATGTGCTCTTTCTTTTGGCTCGCACGAGCACGCTGAGCGAGGTGGTGGGGAATTTGAAAAAGGGCTCGACGGTTTGGCTGCACGAGCAACGACCCGAGCTGAAGGGCTTTTATTGGCAGAATGGGTATGGTGCTTTTTCAGTCAGCAAGTCGAGCGTAGCTGAGGTGCAAGCCTACGTTCGCAATCAAAAGGAGCATCACGCGAAGCAGTCGTTTCAGGATGCGTTTCGAGTCTGGTTGCAACGCTACGAGATCGAGTTCGATGAGCGGTATGTGTGGGACTGAACCTTGTGCTTTTAACACCATGAAGACCCACTGGAGGTTCTTGCTGAAGATTGATTCCCTGGGGCATTGGTGAGCTTGGCGTGGTAATGCTTTATGTCGCTCGAAGATGCTCTATATCCCTTGCGTGCTTGCTATGAAGCGGCTCCTCAGGGGTTGAAATCGTTGGCGGGACGGTGCTATCGGGCGCTGCCGGAGTATTGGCGTTTTGGGGCGGAGTATGAGCGCTTTAAGGAGGAGGCTTTGGACTCAGCTCAATGGTCGGTGGAGGAGGTGAGAGCTTATCAGGTGGCGGCGATTCGGGAGTCGCTGCTGGCGGCGAATGCGGCGGCTTTTTATCGCGAGCGATTTGCTGCGGCGGGGGTGAGGCCGGGGGAGTTTGAGGCACTGGAGCAGCTCTCGGAGTATCCGCTTTTGGCGAAACAGGACTTATTGGTGAATCGCGAGGCGATGGTGAATCCTAAGTTACCTGCATCGCAGCGATTGTATCTCACGACGGGCGGATCGAGTGGGGTGCCGGTGGGGTTCTATCTGCACAATGGGGTGAGCCGGGCGAAGGAGCTGGCTTACCTGGAGGCGCAGTGGGGGCGCTGTGGTTATGCGCCGGGGGATCGGGTGGCGGTGATTCGCGGCGGGGTGACTTCTTCGCGGGTGGCGGGTGGTATTAGTTCGTATGATGCGGCTCGGGATTGGTTGGTGCTTTCGAGTTATCATCTGACGGAGGCGCGGGTAGGGGAGTATGTGCGGGCTTTGAATGGCTTTAAGCCGAAGCATTTGTTGGTGTATCCGAGCGCGGGGTTGATGCTGGCGCGGCTGATGGTGCAGGCCGGGATGAAGCTGGAGTTTCCGCTGGTGTCGGTGCTGTGTGGCTCGGAGAAGTTGACGCCGGAGATGCGGGCGGAGTTAGAAGGGGCGTTTGGGGCACGGGTGTGCCACTGGTATGGGCATAGCGAGCGGGTGGTGCTGGCGGGAGATGGTGGCGTGAAGGAGGCTGAGACGATGGGCGATGGTGGTGCGGGCAGGATGCCCGCTGCACTGGGGACGGGCGAGACGCCCATCCTACGCTTCTGGCCGGGCTATGGCTTTGTGGAGTTTGGCGAGCCCAATGAGGAGGGCTTTCGCGAGGTGATTGGCACGTCGTTTCACAACCTTGTGATGCCGCTGATTCGGTATCGTACGGGAGACTATGTGAGAGTGGTGAGTGACGAAGGGGCGGCTTGGCCGACGATCTCCGCAGTGGCGGGGCGGGAGCATGAATTTTTACTGAGTGGCACAGGGCGGCGCATTTCGCTGACGGCGATGAACATGCACGACGCGATCTTTGATGGCCTGCTGACGGTGCAGTTTCATCAAGCTGCGCAGGGCGTGGTGGAACTTCGTTACGTGCCTGGGGCTGGCTTTAAACCAGAGCGCGAGACGATGATGCGGGCTGGGGTGATGGAGAAGCTGGGGGACGACTTCACTCTAACTTTGCGTGCTGTCGAGACGGTGGAGAAGACCAGCGCGGGTAAGTGCAAGTGGTTGGTTAGCACGCTGGATAAGTCATACGAGGTATGAGCGAGAGTATTCTATTGAAGCAAGCGCCGAGAACTTATGAAGTTATCGGCCTGCCGATTCATGCGGTGACGTATGATGAAGCGGTAGCTGCGTGCCAGCGGCTGGCGAAGGCGGAGCGTGCGACAATGGTGGCGGCTAGCAATACGCATATCGCCGTGATGGCTCGCGAAGAGGCGGAGTTCGCGGCGGTGATGCGGGGCTTTGATTTGATCGTGCCGGATGGGGCTCCGCTGCTGTGGGCGATGAATGCGCAGGGCGCGGGGCTGGCGGATCGGGTCTATGGCCCTTATCTGATGGAGCGTGTGGTGGTTGCTTCGCCAGGGCCGTGGCGGCACTTTTTGTTTGGGGGTTCCAGCGAGTGTTTGGTGGAGCTGGAGAAGGCGCTGCGAGTGTTGCAGCCGGGGCTGGAGTTGGCCGGGAGTTTCTCGCCGCCCTTTCGTGAATGGGATGCGGCGGATGAAGATGAGTTTGTGCGGCAGATTGATACAGCGGATGCAGACTTCATTTGGGTAGCACTGGGCGGGGGCAAGCAGGAACGGCTGATCGCGCGACTGGCTCCGAAGCTGCGGCGCGGCTGCTTACTCGCGGTGGGCGATGCGTTTCCACTGATCGCTGGGATGCGAGAGTATGCTCCGGCTTGGTTGCAGCGCGTGGGAATGACTTGGGTGTGGCGACTATGCCAGGAGCCGAAGCGGCTTGCGGAGAGATACCTGCGGAATAATTGGCGGTTTGTGCGCTACTTGGCGGAGGATTGGTGGCGCGGGAAGTTGCGAATGACGAATGACAAATAACGAACAGCATTGCGATGCTGTGCATGATTATTCCGGTTGGCGGCGGTGTGATCGCTGGCCCATGCTGCTGCTGATTTAACAACTCTCATTTCCTCCGACTTATGGCTATCTACGTGCAGCTCACTTATCATATCGTCATCGCGACGCAGCAGCACGAGGCAGTGCTGGCTAAGCCGAAACGCGAGGAGTTATATCGCTGCATGTGGGGGGTGGTGAAGGAGAAGAAGGGGCATTTGTTTCGTATCGGGGGGGTGGAAAACCATGTGCATCTACTGCTGTCAGTGCATCCTGCGGTGGCGGTGGCGGAGATGGTGAAGGCGATTAAGCTCACGGCGGCGGAGTGGATTCGTTCGCAGGCTGCGTTTCCGAAGTTCACAGGCTGGCATGAGGGCTATGCAGCAATGACGTGCTCGTGGGAGGAGAAGGAGATGCTGGTGGAGGCGATCAAGCATCAGGAGGAGCACCACACTGAGGTGTCATTCCGAGAGGAGTTTGAAGAGCTGCTAGAAGCGGCGGGGTTGAAGATGGCTGAGGGGGATACGGTGTGGGTGATGGATGCGGAGGAAGATGGGGAGGGGTAGGTGATGGAAGATTGTGGAGGGCGGATGAGGTGAAAAATTCGGCTGATGAAACAACTCGCACAGTACCAAGACGGCAGGCTTGAACTCCAAGACGTGCCTGCGCCTATGGCTCCGCCGGGAGGGGTTCTGGTACGCACGGCGTTCTCGGTGATCTCGCCGGGGACGGAGAAGATGAAGGTGGAGCAGGCGAGGATGTCGCTGCTGGCGAAGGCGCGGGCGCGGCCTGACCAAGTGCGTAAGGTGCTTGAGACGGCGCGGACACTGGGCTGGAAGGCGGCACTGGCGAAGGTGCGCAATCGCTTGGAATCACCGACGCCGTTGGGCTACAGCGCGGCGGGTGTGGTGGTCGCGGTGGATGATTTCAATACGCGGTTTCGTGTGGGAGATCGCGTGGCGGTGGGCGGGGCGGAGTGTGCGCACCATGCTGAGTTTGTAGCGGTGCCGGATTTGCTGGCGGCTCATGTGCCAGATGGCGTGGAGCTTTGGCAAGCGGCTTACACGACGTTGGCGGCGATTTCGATGCAGGCGGTGCGGCAAGCCAGTGCTGGCGTTGGCGAGCGGGTGATGGTGGTGGGCGTGGGCTTGGTGGGGCAGTTGGCTACGAGTGTGCTGGCGGCTGCGGGGGCTCGTGTGCTGGGGGTTGATGTGAATGATGCGCGGCTGACAACGGCGCTGGCGATGGGCGCTGAGCGAGTGGTTAATCCGAAGTCGGCTAACGTGGAAGACACGGTGCGCGAGTGGTCGGGCGGCATGGGCGTGGATGCTGTGCTGCTGTGCATCGGCGGTGCTGGCAATGGCGCGGCGGTGGCGCAGGCGGTGGCTTGTCTGAGGGATCGTGGGACGCTGGTGATCGTGGGTATGCATGACGCGCAGCTCGAATGGAAGCAGTGCTACATGAAGGACATCACGGTGCGCTACTCGCGGAGTTACGGGCCGGGAAGATATGATGATGAGTATGAATGGGCCGGGCGCGACTACCCAGCGGGTTATGTGCGCTGGACGGAGAATCGGAATTTTGAAAGCTGCCTGCACTTGATGCAAACGGGCGCGCTGAAGCTGGAGCCGGTGACGACGCGACGTGCTGTGTTCGCGGATGCGGTGTCGGTCTATGATGAGCTGATGCGGGCGTGGAATGCGGATGTGGGGGTGGTGCTGGAGTATGGGGTGGAGGCTTGTAGGACAGGCATTCTGCCTGTCTCGGGTGAAGCGGGCATTTTGCCCGATGCTGCTGCGATGGTTGGGACGCGGGGAGATGGGGTTGCGGGCAGGATGCCCGCTGCACTCGCGACAGGCAGAATGCCTGTCCTACCTGGGACGGGCGAGACGCCTGTCCTGCTGGATCGCTCCTTCGTAGCTTATAACCCATTGAAGAAGACAGAGAAGGCACGCCGTCATTTACCGCACTGGGAGCAACCTGGGGTAACGCAGTTCGTGACAATCCAGCTGGCCGATGCCATTCCGCAGGAGCAGTTGCGGGATTGGGTGTCGGAGCGTGAGGCGTGGAAGGCTCGACATCCGCTGCCTTGGGATTTGGAGACCGAGGAACTTTATCATCGGCTGTTTTCGGAACGTATGCAGCAATGGCTGGATGCCGGAGCGGGGAGTTGCCTGCTGGCGCGTGAGGAGGCTGCTTCATTGGTCGAAGGGGCGATGCGCCACTTCGACGGTGAGCGCTATGTATTGGATGAGTATGTCATCATGCCGAACCATGTGCATGTGCTGCTGAAGCCGCTGGGGGAACATGCACTATCGGGCATCATGCACTCGTGGAAGAGCTTCACAGCTCGGGAGATCAAGAAGCTTTACGAGCTAGGCGCGGGGGCGGTGTGGCAGGAGGAGAGGTTTGACCATGCGGTGAGAAGCGTGGCGGGGCTGATGGGCAAGCGGGGTTACATTGCAGGTAATCCAGGGAAGGCGAGGCTGACGAGTGGGTTTGTGCTGGGGCGCGGATTAGGTGTGGTGGTGGATAAAGGTGGGACAGGCATTCTGCCTGTCTCGGGTGAAGCGGGCATTTTGCCTGCTGCTACTGCGATGGTTGGGACTCGAGTAGATGGGCTTGCGGGCAGGATGCCCTCTGCACTCGCGACAGGCAGAATGCCTGTCCTACCTGGGACGGGCGAGACGCCCATCCTACAGGTCATCGGTGCTGGTAACTTTGTGCGAACGATGCTGCTACCGTATTTGAAGGGGAAGATCGCTCTCGGGGCGGTGGTGAATGCGACGGGACTGAGCGCACGGCATGTGCGGGAGAAATTTGGCTTTGCAGCAGCTGAGACGGACGCTGCGAAAGTCGTGGAAAACACGGGCTCGGCGGTGCTCATCGGCACGCGACATCACCTGCATGCGCCGCTGCTGCTGCGGGCACTGGCTCGCGACAGGCACATTTTTGTGGAGAAGCCCCTGTGCCTCACACGAGCTGAACTCAGCGAGATTGACACTGCGGTGAGCGCCACAAAGGGCAGTGTGATGGTGGGGTTCAACCGGCGCTTTGCGCCTGCAACACTGGCTTTGATGAAGGCGCTGGCGGCTTGTCCTGGGCCGAAGACGCTGGCCTTCCATGTGAATGCGGGGCCGCTCGCGCCAAATCATTGGTATGCGAATGTGGAGGAGAGCGGTGGGCGTGTGCTGGGCGAGGCTTGCCACTTCTTTGATTATGCGTGCTGCGTGCTGAAGGCGAAACCAGTGAGGGTGATGGCGCAGAGCTTGGCCTCTACAGATGCGATGAGCGCGCAGGTGGAGTTCGATGATAGTTCGTCGGCTCAGATTATCTATTCGGCGGAAGGTGATAGCGCATTTCCAAAAGAGACGTGCCGGGTCTTCGCCAGCGGCTTGGTGGCAGAGGTAGAGAACTTCCAGCGACTGAGGCTGTATCGAAACCGCAAGGCGTTGGTGACGAAGTTCTCCAGCAAGGGCCACGCTGAGGAGATGGCCGCGTGGCTTGCCTTTCTGAAAGGCGAGGCTGTGCATCCCCTGCCCTACGCCGAGGCTCGCCAAAGCATGGCGCTAACCTTTGCCGCGCTAGAGTCGATGCGCGAACGCCGGGCGGTTGCGCTGTGAATCGCACAGGCGCTAGCTGTTCATTCGATCTTCATTGCGCTGTTTTCTTGAAACTAGTAGGCGCAGGGGTTCTACTCGGCACTTCCTATCCCATCCCGAATGTCCGAGCCTTCTAAATTTTCCTGGTATGCCCAGCGCCTCAAGGCGATGGGCGTGGGAGAGATGCTGCACCGCGTGGGCGACAGGCTGAAGCACAACTCGGATGCCTCGTTTGAGAAGCGGGTGCGATCCATCTCATTGGGCAACACGCTGGCCGATGCGCCTGCGCTGCCGGATCGTGATGCTGCTCCCGCAGCTCTGCGCAAGCAGCTCGCCATCGACGCGAAGAACCTGCTGGCAGGGGATTGGAAGCTCTACGGCTGGCGTGTCGTCAGCACCGGGGCACCGCCCTGCTGGCATCGCGATGCCTCATGCGGCGTCATCATCGAGCCCGATGAGCTGTCGCATAAACTCGACCACCGCGAGCTGCCGGACGGGGCAGATGCGCGCAGCATCTGGGAGATCAATCGCTGGTCGGAGCTGACGCGGGTGGCGATGCACGGCTGGATCAATGGCGACTACGATGCCGCGCGCACGGCGCAGCTCTGGCTGGAGGACTGGTGCGAGCGCAACCCGGTGGGCCGTGGCATCAACTGGACGAGCCCGCTGGAGGCCGGGCTGAGGCTGATCAATTTCTGCTGGTTCGACGCGCTCATCCGTGCCTGCGGGCAGGAGCATTTGACCGAGAGGCAAAAGACACTCGCCGCCCGTGTGGTGCCTGCACATGTGGCCTGGGTATGCCGCTACCGGTCGCATGGCTCGTCGGCGAACAACCACTTGATGGGCGAGTCGGTAGGCTTGCTCTATGCGGTGAAGCGCTGGCCGGAACTGGAGGCGCACATCGGCTCGGCTGGTGAGCTGTGGAATCAAGTGGTGGAGTGCGTGATGGATCAGTTCGCGCCCGATGGCGGCAACCGCGAGCAGGCGCTGCACTACCATCTCTTCGCCTGGGAGATGGCGTGGCATGCGCGGCGGTTGATGGCGGTACACGCGGCACCCGCGCTTGAGCGGCTGCGTGTGGCGGCGGAGTTTTTTGTGCGCATGGTGCATCCTATTGAACCCTGGGACTATGGCGACAGCGATGACGCACAGGTGATCCCGCTGGTGCTGGATCGCGCCGATGCGATGCCCGAGTGGCAGAGCTGGCTGGCCGGGCATGAGCATGGCCAGTGCATCGCCTACTGGCTGGGGGCTACGCCGCTGCGCGGGATGAGGTTCGAGGGCTCCACGGCGCACGATGGCTGGTGGCTGGCAGAGGAGAGCGGCATGGCCGTGAGCGAGATGGATGAGTGGCTGCTACGCCTGGATGCCTCGCCCACGGGTTATGGCGAAATCGCAGCGCACGGGCATCTCGATGCGCTGCATCTTTCGCTCTGGGATGGCGAAGAAGCCATCGTGATCGACCCCGGCACGGGCAGCTACTTTGGCATGAAGGAACGCCGCGCTGCGCTCGCTGGCTGGGACGCGCACAACGGCCCGCAACCGAGTGCAGGCTTTGTCACGCCAAGACGCATCGGCACCTTTCTCCTGACGAATCACTACGAACAGCCACAGACGCACCTCATCAGCCCGCGCAGGCTGAAGGCGACGTTGAACCACGAGGGGCATGAATTTACACGCATCATCGACGTGGGGCTGGATGCGAGTATCAGTGTGGATGATGAACATGAGGGCAGCGGCGAATTCCGCGTGCGCTGGATCTTCGCACCCGAGTGCGAGTTGGAGGGCGGCAGGTTGCTCGTCTTCAACATCAAGCGCGGCGACAAACGCTGGAAGGTGGAACTCAGCGGCGATGAAGTCATAAGCGCCGAGATCGGCAGCACGATGGTGTCGCGCAAATACGGGCAGATGGAACAGGCCGCGACGCTACAAATCGTGGCGAAGGGGAAGCTGCGGAGTGAGTGGGCTCGGGGGTGAGTTTTACCCAATGAACATCAGCATCTTCGGTCTCGGCTATGTCGGCGCGGTCACGGCGGGTTGCCTCGCTGCGCGCGGGCATCGCGTGGTGGGGGTGGAGGCACAGCGGGGGAAGGTGGAGGCTTTCAATCGTGGCGTGTCGCCCATCGTGGAGCCGGAGTTGGTGGAACTGCTGGGCGTGGCTCACGCGAAAGATTTGTTCTCGGCTACGGCGGAGGCGGCGGAGGCCGTGCGAGAGTCAGAGGTGTCCATCATTTGCGTGGGCACACCTTCATTGGAATCGGGACGGCTGAATCTCGATTTTGTGCGCAAGGTGTCGGCGCAACTGCGCGATGCGATCCTCGCGAAGGGTTCGCATCACATCATCATCTACCGTAGCACGATGCTGCCAGGGAGCACGCGGGGACTGGTGGCGGAGTTCTTTGACGAGCTGATTTCACAAGGCATTGTAGAGGTGGTTTACGGCCCGGAGTTCCTGCGCGAGGGCACGGCGGTGCGGGACTTTCGCGAGCCTTCGCTGAGTGTGCTGGGCACGCATGACGGGGCTGCCACGACGACGGCTGAAGTATTAGAACTGCTCGGTAAACAGGCCGAGGTGCTGACGTGGGAGGGCGCAGAGCTGACCAAGTACTCGTGCAACTACTTCCATGCGCTGAAGGTGGGCTTCGCCAATGAGATCGGGCGCATGGCAAAGTTTGTCGGCGTGGATGGTGCGCGGGTGATGGAGGTGCTGTGCCGCGACGAGCGGCTAAACATCAGCCGCAGCTACTTGCAGCCGGGTGCTCCCTTCGGTGGCTCATGCCTGCCGAAAGATGTGAGCGCACTGGCTTCACTGGCCCGCATGGAGGGCGTGAGTATGCCGCTGCTGGACAGTGTGCTGGGCTCGAACGAGGCGCACCTGGACATGCTGATCAAACGGATCACGAGCAAGGGCACACGCTGCGTGGGCCTGCTGGGGCTGGCATTCAAAAAGGATACCGACGACCTGCGCGGCAGCCCCATGGTGGCGGTCGCGGAGACGCTGCTGGGCCGTGGCTACTCGCTCAGCATCTATGATCCGTCGCTAAATTTGGCGCGGTTGATCGGCGCGAATGAGGCGGACACTCAGCGCCGTCTGCCTCATCTGGCATCGCTGCTGCGCGGCTCTGCGGAGGCGGTGATTCACGAGAGCGAGGTCGTCATCGCGGCACAAAAATGTGCGAGCATGGAGGCTCTCGTTGGCGCGGTGCAAGCGAGCCAGAGTGTGATCGACGTGATCGGCTGGCGCGAGCTGGCCACGCTG
>JANOAR010000049.1:0-15892 GCA_031411235.1 Verrucomicrobiota bacterium
TATCATCACCAATCCTTGGCTTGATGCGGTTCGGCGACGGCGGGCTCGGTATTTTCCAATACAGTCCCGCCATCGCCAAACCGCCTGAGACTCAAGCCTTGGCAAAGCTAGCCACCGCTGAATCGCGGCGTTCGGGTTTAAGGCGGGTAGCCCAGTCCCAAGTGATGCCGAGCTGGGAAAGTCCGTCGCGGGGATCATGAAGATGGTGGGGAGCGCAAAAGCATTTTCCCATCTTTTGGCCTACGACGAGGCGCAGCAAACCGCCAATAAGCTAAGTCCAGCGCAGAAGATTCTACATCAGCGTGTGTGTCGCTTGGTGCTGGCCAACCTGAAGAGGCACTTGGAACAGAAGTAATGCCAGATCCGAATCGGCAGCCTCTCATCATTGCCAGTGAAACAAATTTTCCCGGTGCCGCCGTTGAAGCCATCTTTGAATGACAAGTTCGGATCGGCGCGATGGTGGATGGCCGAGAGGACGGATGCGTTCGTTGCGTTTGCTGTGGCCTTGTGGCACCTCTGCTGCGAAGATTCATTCCTTATTCAACCATGAAGAAACTCACTCTACTCCTGCTCTCGGCCCTGGCCTTCACTCCTGCATCGGTGTTTGCCGAAGGGGCAAAAAAACTCGTCGTCATGATCGCTGGCAAGCCCAGCCATGGCCCTGGACAGCATGAACACAATGCGGGAGTCCTGCTGTTCAAGAAGTGCCTGGAAGAGAACGCCGCGAGCGCGGTGGAGGTGAAGCACCACCTGAATGGCGAATGGCCGAGTGCTGAGGAGATGGCGAAAGCGGACAGCATTCTGATCTACTCGGACGGGGGTGGCGGGCACCCTGCTCTCTTGGGGGATAGGCTGGCTCAGTTGGGCAAAGAGATGGCTCGCGGCTGTGGCTTCGTCTGCGTCCACTACGCGGTGGAGCCTACGATCGAAAAAGGCGGCAAAGAGTTCATCGACTGGATGGGCGGCTGCTTCGAGATCAACTGGAGCGTGAATCCCCACTGGGATGCGAACTTTAAGACGCTGCCTGCGCACCCGATCAGCAGTGGTGTAAAGCCCTTCACCACGAATGATGAGTGGTACTACCACATGCGCTTCCGTGGCGGCATGAAGGGCGTGACGCCGATCCTCACCGATGTGCCTACGGGCGAGACGCTGAAGCGCAAGGATGACCCCCACGCGGGCAATCCAGCGGTGCGCGAAGAGGTTGCTAAAGGCATCCCACAGCACGTCGCCTGGGCGGCTGAGCGGGATGATGGGGGCAGGGGCTTCGGCTTCAGTGGTGGCCACTTCCACACAGGCTGGGGCAACAATGACCAACGCAAGCTGATGCTGAATGCCATCCTCTGGACGGCTAAGGCTGAGGTGCCTGCAAGTGGCGTGGAGTCGGTTGTTTCAGCGGAAGATTTGGTGAAAAACCTCGATGAGAAAAATCCGCCGAAGCCCAAACCAGCGGCAGCACCAGCGGTGAAGTAGTCGCCTTGGGGCCAGAACTAAATCCGATGCTGGCATGGGCGGCTTCATCGCGACGCCTCTATGCCAGAGGCGTTTCAGACAATAGCCCTGGGTTGCGGCAGCGAGCCTCAGTACTTCACACCCAGTTCCTCGGGCTTCCAGAAGGTACTGCGGTCGCTGTTGGCCTCGCGCACGGCCTTCACTTCGGCAGGGTTCACAGCGCTGGCTTTGTTGCCGAAGTTGCTGCGCACATAGGTCAGCACATCGGCGAGTTGCTTATCGTTTAGACCCATCGGTGGCATCGGGATGGGGGCGACTTGTTTGAAGTCCTGGCCTGCGATTTTGATCGGCCCGATGAGGCCGTGGATGGTGATCTTGACCAGGGTGGCGGCATCGCCTGATACCCAATCGCTGCCGGCGAGTGGCGGGTACACGCCGGGCAGGCCGAGGCCGGTGGGCTGGTGGCAGTTCAGGCACAGGGCGTCATAGACGAGCTTACCGGGGTGCTCGATCACGGGCGCGGCGTTGGCGATCTTGACCACGTA
Source organism: Verrucomicrobiota bacterium (assembly GCA_031411235.1). Lineage (GTDB taxonomy): Bacteria > Verrucomicrobiota > Verrucomicrobiia > Verrucomicrobiales > Verrucomicrobiaceae > JANOAR01. The sequence goes on from JANOAR010000049.1 coordinate 1,998, forward strand.
GGCTAGCTGGGTGGGGCTCAGTTTTAAATCCTTCATCACAGGATGGAACTGCGGCTTCAGCGCCTTCACCACCTGCGTGAGCGCGTAGTCGATGAACTTGTCGCGCGGGCTATCCAAGACCTGTGCGGCGACTTCGATGGCCTGTGGTTTCAACACATGGGCGCAGGCGACGATGCTTTCCAAGCGCACGCGTGGCTGCTCGTCGTGGATGCCCTTCGCGAGCAAAGCCAGAGCATCGGGCAAGCGATCCGCCCAGTTGCCGACGACACGCGCGGCATAGGCGCGCACGCGGAAATCCTTTGCGGCGAGCATCTTCGCCAGCAGCGCGGGGCGAGGCGATTCATGGGCTTCAAAGAGGCCACAGACTTCGAGCAGCAGGTGTTCATCGTCTGCCTTCGCAACAAAAGCATCAGCCGCTGCAAGCACCTCGGCGCTGGGCCTATCGAAGAGCAAGCGCTTGGCTTGATATCGAGTCCATCGCTCGGGCGAGCGCAGTTGTTCGAGTAACTCGGCGGGCTTCATCGACGCGAGATCGGGCTGCTTCACACTCGCGCGACCTTTCGCCGAGATGCGCCAGATGCGGCCATGCGTGCGGTCGCGCTGCGGGTCGGCGTAGCTGGCTTGGTAGTGGCCGATGACGGGGTTGAACCAATCCGCAAGATACATCGCGCCATCGGGGCCCACGCTCACATCCACGGGGCGGAAGGCCGTGCTGGATGAGCGTACCAGCTTGGGCAGTTGCTCGCTCTTGAAGCCGGAGCCATCATTGCTCAGGCGATGCAGCTCAACGACGTTGCCAAAGTAGCCGCCGATGAGCGCGCAGCCTTGGATGTCATCGGGCAAGGCTTTCGTGCCGATGAAGTCGAGCGAGTTGGTCTTCGGATTGCTGAAAAACTGATTGCCGATGGTGTTGTATTCACTTGGATCGGGGATGTTGACCATGCCGGGCACGCTGTAATAGCCATCGGGGCGGTCACCGCTTTTGTGGAAGACCTGGTTGTAGTCATCGAAGGCCACGCCCCAACAGTTGTGCCCGGCCATGCCACCGTTGAAGTAGCCTTCCATCTTCTGCGTGCGCGGGTTCAGCCGCCAGATGCCTGCCTTCTCCAGCACCGCGAGGCCATGCGCCGTCTCCACGCGCGAGAAGGCATGAAGCCCCTGCGTGAACCACAGGCTGCCATCGGGGCCATGCGTGATGCTGTTCGCGAGCTGATGCGTATCGCCGATGCCAAAGCCGCTGAACAGCACACGGCGCGTGTCCGCCTTGCCATCGCCATCGGTATCGCGCAGGTGGATGATCTGATCGAAGTCGCAGACAAACAGCCCGCCTTCGCCGAGTTCCAGCCCTTCCACCATCGTCAGGCCTTCGGCAAATTTGTGCGACTTATCCGCCTTGCCATCGTGGTCGGTGTCTTCCAGCACGAGGATGTAGTCGCTGGGTTTTACGCCGGGGACGGTCTGCGGATAAGTCGCCGAGCACGCGACATACAAGCGCCCGCTCTCATCCCAGGCTACTTGAGTGGGCTTGGCCACACCGAGGTCTTCGCTGGCAAAAAGATTCATCTCATAACCCTCGGCGACGGTGAAGCTCGCGAGTTCATCGGCCACGCTGATGACGGCGGGCGTGGTGGATGGCACGGGCGGCGATGACACGATGGGCGCGAGCTTTTCACCGCGCGCGATGGCTTGGATGTTGGCATCCAGCTTGGCCACCAGTGGTTTTCGGTCTTCAAAGCTCTGCTTCAGCGAGGGCGCGATTTCCGAGGGTTTGCCAAACATTTGCGTGACGCGATCACCATAGACGAAGCTCCAGTTCGCGGGCCGCCAGCTATCGAAGAACAGGCGGTTCTTTTCCACGATGGCGGTGCGCAGAGGCGCGAGATCATCGGCTTCGCTGGTGGATGCGCCGAGCTGCTGAGCAATGATCTTTGCCACCACGCGCAGCCCTTCTTCATTCAGGTGCAAGCCGTTGTCGGTGAGCCGTGGCAGCGACTTATCGCGCTGAGCGAGCGGTGTGTAGAGATCGACAAAGACAGCGCCGCGATGTTTGGCGATGTCGCGCACGGCCTCGGCATACGCCTTCACATCGGCATTGCGCTGGGTGAGATCGGGCGCGTGCGAGGCCACGGGCTTCTCGAAGGGCATGGGCGAGATGAGCACGAGGCGCGGTGTGCGCGAGGCGAACTGATCAATCAGGCGATGATAGGCCGAGGAGAACTGTTGCAGCTTGGCCATGCCATTGAAAGACTCGACCTGCCCAAACTGCGCGATCACCACGCTCGCGCCCGTGGCATCGAGCTGTGCTTTCCAAGCGCCGAAGTTTAAGTCGCGCCACTGATTGTAAACCGTATCGCCCTCCCAGGCCATCGAGCGGAAACTGGGCTGCTGCTTGGCATAGGCGGCGGCCAGAATGGACTCCAGCTCGCCCGCTTTCTGATCGCGCACGAGGTTGGTCTGTCCTGCGAAGACGACGGCTTCATTCGGTTCCAGCGTGAACTTGCCATCTTTGAAAGCAGGCAGCGTCACGGCGGCAGAATCAGGATTGCCGAAGCGGCTGAGCATCTCTTTTTCATCGGGCACGATCATGTCGGGCAGCACGTCGATGGTGATGTTGCGATAGCTCACGACGGCCTTGTTGTTGCCATGAATCTGCAAGGCGATGAGCCCCGCCATGTCGATGCCCGGCTCGCGCTCGGTGAAGTCCACGGTGCGCTTGCCATTGAGCGTGAGCTGGATGCGCTGGTCTTCGGCGCGAATAACATAGGTGTTCCATTCGCCGGGCTTCTCGGCCTTGGCGACGAGCGCAGGGTTGGCTTCAACGAGGGTGATTTTGCGCCGCGTTTCGTCGTAGAGATTGCCCGACTTGCCCGCGCCAATGTCGGCCTGGTAGCCGCTCATTTCATTGGCAGGTTCGGCGACGCGTTTGCTGCGAATCTGCACGCCGCCATTCACAAAGCCCTCGGTGCCGACGAGCTTGTATTCGAGCTTCAAGATGAAGTTGCGATACACCTTCTTGGTAGCGAGGAATTCATTCTGCGGATTGCCTTCCATCGAGCCACCAACAATTGCACCATCCTCGACACGCCAGACTTTAGTAGTCTCGCCCGTCCAGCCATCAAGGGTCATACTATCAAAGAGAGGCACAGGTGCGGCGTGGGCGAACAGGGTAACGAGAGCGAGGAGGAAGGCGAGACGAAGGGAAGGCATAGAAGATGAACGGTAGTGGGTGGTTGAAATACAGCGTCTGCGACGGTGCCTTTCAATGGCTGTGTCGCGAGAGAGGAGAGATGCGCTTCGCAAAATTCAATGCGCCTGCGCCTGTGTATGCCGTGCCTGACGGTGGGCTGTGCGGAGGGCGGCGGGCTTCATAGGTGCGGGGGCGGCGATCATGCCGCGTAGGTTTAGAGGTTCGCGGCTGGGGGTGCGGTGCCAGTCGGCTCGCAGCGTGGTGGCGGCGAGTTCGGGGGCGACAACGTCTTCTTGGGTGAGGAAGTCGAAGAGGCTCTGCGCGATCACTTGCAGGGCGATCAAGTGGGTGCGGCGCAGCGTGGTGTGGAGCCAGTCGCTGAAGCGAAGGAATTGGGCGAAGGGTGAAGCTGCGTCGCGCCACAGGAGTTGCAGTGTGCCCGTGAAATTGCCGCTGTTGGCAACGATGTCCCAGTAGCGAGCGAAGCGTCTCATGCGCTGCATGTCTGTAAACGAAATGTCGCGGGTGGACAGGATTTCATAGGGCGGATGGGGCGCGTAGAGCATCGCGTATTCCTGGTCGTGCCGGACGATGGGCGTGCCACGCAGGCGCTTCAGGATACCGACTTGGATCTCCTGTGGGTTGAGCCGCACGAGACGGTCGAAGCCGCGACCAAAGCTTTCGATGCCTTCACCGGGCAGACCGACAATGAGGTCGGCGTGGATGTGGACGCCGGTTTCTTCGCGGAGGAAACGGAAGTTGTCTTCCAGGCGATCAAGGTTCTGGCGACGGCTGATGTTCTTCGAGGTAGCGTCGTCGAACGTCTGGATGCCTACCTCGAACTGCACCGCGCCCGGCGGGAATCTGCGGATGAGGGCACGGAGCTGCTCCGGCAGACGGTCGGGCACCATCTCGAAGTGCAGGAAAAGGCCGTCGCGCCAGCGGTCGAGGAAGAATGTCAAGATACCCATGCTGGTGGGCAGGTGGAGATTGAAGGTGCGATCGACGAACTTGAACTGCGTGGCACCGCGATCCAGCAGCCGCTGCATGGAAGCGAGGAAGGCATCGGTCGCAAAGGCGCGCACGGGGATGTCGAGCGACGAGAGACAGAACTCGCAGGTGAACGGGCAGCCACGCGAGGCCTCGACGTAGATCACGCGATGCGCGAGGTCTTCATCGGTGTAGAGTTCATACGGTGACGCGAGTTGGTTCAGCGATGGTAGCTCGGCGTTGAGCACCTTCGGTAATGACGAAGGGGTCGGCGCGGCGTTGGTTTCACCTTCGTCATTCAGCAAAGCGCGACACACTGCCGCAAACTTCACATCGGCCTCGCCGGTGATCACATAATCAGCGAGCGCGACGATGGCCTGCCCCTCCGTCTCATAAGTAACCTCTGGCCCGCCGAGGATGATGATCAACTCGGGACGGATGCGCTTGAGCAGGGCCACGACCTCGGTGGTTTGCTCGACATTCCAGATATACACACCAAAGCCGACGATGCGCGGGTCATGCAAGAGGATGGCCTCGGCAATGTCGAGTGGCTGCTGATTGATGATGAACTCCGCCATGCAGGTGCGCTGGCGCAGCTCGCCGAGATTCGCCATGAGGCAGCGGAGCCCGAAGGAGGCGTGGATGTATTTCGCGTTGAGCGTGGCGAGGACGATGTCCGACATGGGCGGGCATAGTGGGCGAATCTCAAGGGCGCGGCAAACGGCAGTTCATATTCAGCACGAATCATTGGCCATGACGCAAAGAGCACCAAGGTGAACCGCGATGGCTACACTCAACGTTCAAATCACTTCGGTATCCGGTTCAGCGTGTAGTAGGCATTGGCGTGCTCTAGCTTGGTGCCGCTCGCGGTGGTCACACCATCGGCGTGCAGCTCGTGGACATACAACTCGCGCAGGCCAGTGACCTTCAAGCGCACGTTGAGCTTGTCTTCGCTCACGCTGGCGCTGGTGATGGCGAGGTCTTGGTTGTCGATCTCGTCGCTGCCGTAGGCGCTGGAGTAGAGGTAGGTGTAGCTCTTCATTTTATAGCTCGCGGAATTGCCAGCGGTGGTGGCATCCACGGGCTCGGTAAAAGCGAGCGTGAAGCCATCGGGTTGGGCGCGCATTTCCTTCATCACGAAGGCGGCGTGGCCGGTGAAATGCACGCGCTGCAAGCCATACGCACGGGTACCGAGTGATGACCAACCACGACTTGTCATACCGACGAAGAGGTCGCCCTCCTTGCTGAAAAGCAGGCGCACGATGCCCGAGGCGAAGCCACTGAGGAAGGGGAAGGCCGCGCCTTGATACTCGCCGCCTACCTTCTCCAAGAACACACGATTGATCTTCGCATCGGTGAATTCCGCGATGAGCAACTGGCCGTCGAAGGGGCCGAACTTGCCGCCTGCGTCGCACAGCGCGATGTCAGTACCGCTGCGGCCCACTTTGTTATACGGCAGCCACGCGGCGGGCGGCACCATCTGCGGCACGGCACGCAGGGCTTCGGGATATGGGACTTTGTTGGGCAGTGAGGTAGCGACTTTCAAAGGCGAGCCCGGCAGATTCTGCGCGTCGATGCCTTCGGGGTTCAGCGCGAAGATACCTTTGCGCAGATGAAACACGGGCGTCGCGGGCACCCAGGTGCCTTGCTGATCGACGCAGAACATGTCGCCCTCGCGATTAGCGCCGAGTCCGCAGGGGCTGCGAAAGCCCGCGCACTGGGGCAAGACGCTGCCATCGGCCTGCTTGGTGACGGCCCAGCCGCGCCAGCCGATTGTGTTGTCGGCGTGGTCGCCCATATCGACATTCAGCGTCATCCAGTCCTGGCCTTTGCCATCCTTTTTGGGGCCGTAGGCATAGCCGTGGTAGGCACCGGAGACGTTCCATCCCCTAGCTTCGGTGAGGTATTCATCGGCCTCGCCACTGTTATCGGTATCGCGCAGTCGGGTGACCTCGGTGCGTTGGGCGACGAGCAAGTCTTTGCCATCGACGCGCAGACCGAGAGGCTCGTGCAAGCCGCTCGCGAAGAGTTTAAACGTGTAGTCCTTCGGCTGCGATGAATGGACATTGCCGATGATCCACACTTCGCCTTTACGGATGGCCACGGCGAGCCTGCCATCGGGCAGCCAGTCCATGCCGCTGACTTCGAGCGTGATGCCTTGACCAGGCTTCCAGTTGGTGCTGCGCGAGGTGGTCGCAGAGTTGGCCGTGAGGATGTCGTTGATGGTGTAGCCCGGCTCTGCGGCAAGGGCTGAGGCGGCGTAAAATAAGGCGAGGAGGAGCAGATGAGATTTCATTTCCAGGAATAAATAAAGGTGCGCTGGCCAGCGATGCTACCCGCTTGCTCGGTGATGGTGACGCCTTCGGGATGTGAAATGGCGAGTTCGGGCAGAGCTGTGGCATCCCAGGTGAGGCTGCGTTTCAGCACGTCTTTTTCAGCACTGAAGCGCTCCTGCACGCGCACCTTGCCAAGGGTGTAAATGAAGGTGGGCACATGGGTGGCGTCGAGCGTGTAGCCCTGGAAGTGCTTGTCCTCGCTGGTAGCTGCGGTGCTCGGTGTTGGCCAAGTGACGACGCTGCTACCGAGGGGTTTTTCAAACGGTGCTGCGCGCGTGAACCAGGTGTTGTAGGCGTCGAAAAACTTGCCTTTCCAAGCCATCGCAGGGCGCGCGAGCTGACCATCATAGGCTATGTGAATGCCTGCGGGGAAGCCGACAAGAATGGCGTGAGTGCCAACGCCTTCCATGAAGGTGCGCTGAATGATGGGACGATCTTTTGGGATGAGTTCAAACTCGCCCGAGGTGATGCTGGGGAAGCCTTCGGGTTCGCCTCTGCCACTCTTTGCGAAGGCATAGATGCTGGCGATTTGTTGCGCGGTATTGCCATGCAGAATCTCTTGGTTGGCGGCCTTGCCGAGCGGCCAAAATGAAGGCATCAGCGTGCCGGGGCGATAGCCTGCGGGGTTGATGAGATACTCCTGCAACCACGCGGGCTGAAGGCGCTGGCCGAGGGTGCTGAGATCCATCGCCTGGATGCCAAGCGAGGGGCGCTCACGCCAGCGATGGCAGATGATGCAGCCTACGCCGCCGAGAGTGCCTAGGAGCTTGGGGGCGACGGTGATGTCGCCTAGAGGTAGCGGTGCGGAGGGCTTGGCATCGGCCTCGGCGAAGAGCGCAACGAGTGAGTCGGTGGCCTTGCCATAGCGTGGCATTTGAGTTTGCAAATAGGGCCGCACGCGCGCCTTGCCAGCGAAGACATCGCTGAGCCATGCGGGTTGCAGCTTGCGGCCTGCATGGGTGAGCGGTGGCGGATAGAGGCCGGTGTCGCCAAGGTTGTGATCGCCTGTAAAATAAGCCTTCCGCGCGGCATCGGGGCCACCGAGGCCATCGCGATCATGGCAGGCAAAGCAGTTCAGGGCTTGCAAGGTGAGCGTGGTGGTTTGTTTGGTGGACAGGGGTTCATCGCCTGCGGCGAGGTGGGCTTTTAGTGCGGAACGCTGTGCCTCGCTGAGGGCGTAACGTGGCACGCCCGGAGCTGAGTTTGGCGCAAGACAACCGCCTTCGGCACGATGCAAAGGGATGGGCTGAGCGGCGACGTCTTTGGGCAAGTCATGGCATGAGGCGCAGCGCAGGGCGGTGACGATGCTGTGGCCTTTGGCCACGAGAGCGGCATCAGGTTCCAATGGCTGTATCCCTTGAGCATTGGAGCCATCGCTCTGTTGAAAATCGAGCAGATGCGCCGCGAGATCGGTGTAGTCGCTGTCATCCATCACGACGTGCGGCATACGCCCATCGGTGCGGGTTTTCAGCGGCTCGCGAAGGAAATCGGTGAGCGAGGACAGGCTGTATTTTTCCGCCAAGTCGGGGAAGGCGATGCTGCGATGCGTATAGTCGCTGGCCTTGGGTTTGCCGGGCGGTGGCTGGAAATCGCTGGCAGGCTCATGGCAGGCCACGCAGCCGAGGGTGTGAAACACGTCGCTGCCGCGCTCGGCATTGACGTATTTGGCCTGCTTTGGCTTGGGCTCTTTTTTTGCGGCGAGCGAGCCGAGATACTGCACCACCGCCTCGATACTGGCCTTGTCTGTGGGGTCAAAAAGATGCGGCATGGAGGTGCCTGCGCGTGCCGTGCTGGGGTCGGCAAGGTAGCTGCGCAGCCAATCGGGCTGAATGCGTTTGGTGATCGAAGTGAGCACTGGCCCGCGACGTGCAGGCAAGCCTGTGTCGCCGCCATGGCAGTTGGCACAGCCAAGTTCGTTATAGAGCAAGCGGCCCGCTTCTGCCGTGGGTTGCTTGGCGTGGAAGCGCTCGTAGCCGATGACGACGGGCTCGGCACGAAGCGCTGTAGAGAAGGCTAATGCAAGGGCGATGGGAACTGCGAAGCGAAGCATTGGTGGGGGATTGTGTGGCAAAAAATTGAAGATGGGAAAGGCTTGAATCACCTGGGAGAAGATGAAGATGATCCGATAACGATAGCTGGCCTGCCCTCAACGAATGGTAGAGCTAGGTTGAAGGGTAAGCATTCAGGCAAACAACAAAAGGGAGAAGCGTCTGCAACGCTTTAGGGCCAGTCACTTCCTTAGCGCCGCCTCCACATTCATAAGTGTTGCGGTATCGTACAGGGTCAATCGCTGCCATTTTCGAGGGTGAAGAAGAAGGTGGAGCCTTCGCCGTGAGCTGACTCCACTCCTATCTGCCCACCGTGACGCTCGATAATTTTTTTGCATACGGCGAGACCGATACCGGTGCCGGGATAAGCTTCGCGCGTATGCAAACGTTGGAAGACTTGAAAGATGCGACCAAAGGCATCCTGCGGAATGCCAATACCGTTGTCGCTGACACTGATGCGCCAATAGCCTGCGACTTTGGCTGCGCCGACATGGATGGCCGGGGGTGTTTCGCCGCAGAACTTGAGGGCATTGGCGACGAGGTTTTGTAACAGTTGCAGCAACTGGGTAGAGTCTCCGGGTATTGTGGGCAGCGGATCGTGGGAGACGGTGGCGTGGCTTTCTTCAATGGCGATTTTCAGGTTGGCCATGGCGGCGCTGAAGACGTCTTCAAGATTGGTCGGCGTAAACGCTGCGGCGTATGTTCCGACTCGCGCATAGGCAAGCAAGTCATAGATCAGCAATCGCATCCGCTTGGCTCCATCGATGGCAAAATGCATGTATTCCATGGCGCTTTCGTCGAGCTTATCCCGATAGCGAAGTTTAATGAGATCGAGGTAGCTGGTGACCATGCGCAAAGGTTCCTGTAGGTCGTGAGAAACGATGTAGCCGAACTGCTCTAAATCGTTATTGGAACGGGCAAGTTCCTGTGCCTTGGCCTCGAGTGCAGCTCTTGCTTGCTCCAGTTCTAGGTTGCGTTGAACGGCTGTTTCATAGGTTGATAAAAGCAATTCAATGGAGTGAAGGCGAGGGGATTTGAGTTGATACTTCTGGCCTGCAAAATAGACCTCAGTTGCTTGGCCGTTCTCTGCCGTGCGGCGTAGTTCGAGATTGGCTAGCACGTAGTGGATGCGGGAGAGCAGGAACTCTTCGTTGTAGGGTTTGACGATGAAGTTATCCGCGCCGCATTCGAGCCCGCGCAGGATGTCCCTCGGGTCAGAAAGCGAAGTGAGGAGGATGACAGGCAGGGTTTGTAGGCTCGGATCATCCTTGATATTATGGCACAGTTCATAGCCGTCCATTTCCGGCATATTGACGTCTGTGACGACGAGCGTGGGAACCTTCACGCTGAGTGCTGCAAGCGCTTCCTTGCCGTTGCTGGCGGCTGTGACGTGGTAGCCCTGCCTTTCGAGCAGATAAAGTAGCTTCATCGCCTGCGTGGGACTGTCCTCGACAATGAGGATATGCACGCCTTGTGTCGGGTGGTCTTCTGTCGCGTTCATAATGCTTTGGTGGAGGGTTGGCGGGGTGCTCCGGTGACGAGCGATTGGAGCAGCACGACGATGCGCTCGGGGTTACCCACATAAGTCGCCGCGCCAAGGCGGATGGCTTCGCCCGGCATGCCGTGGACGATGGAGCTGGCTTCATCCTGCGCGATGGTTACCGCGCCAGAGTCCCGCATCTGTTTGAGTTCATATGCGCCATCGCGCCCCATGCCAGTGAGCAATACACCCACGGCCTGTGAACCAAAGCGCTGGGCCACGGAACGAAATAGATAGGAAACAGAGGGCCGCAGTCCATGCTCGGCTGGCTCTGATCCGCAGATGAAGCGGCCATCTTTCTCGACGCGCAATTGGCTGCCATCTGGAGCGACATACGCGGTGCCTGGCTTGGCCACCTCGCCGTGCTGTGCGAGGCAGACGGGCATTCCCGTGGTGATGTTGAGCCAGTCCACCAGACCTTGCACAAAACCGGTACAGATGTGCTGCACGATGACGATGGGCACTGGAAAGGGCTTGGGCAAACCTGCGAGCAGCGTGTGTAGCACGGGCGGACCACCGGTCGAGGCTCCGATCACCACCAAGCGGACGCCGGCGGCACCGCAAAGAGGCACTGAGGGCGCGTCCGTGCGGTTTTGCATCCGTTCTTTTGTCCATCGGCGAACGACGCGAACCTCGGACATGGCTTTGACTATGTTGATGAGCTTTAGCACGTGCTCCGCATGGTTGGGATGGCTGGCCCCCGGCGGTTTTCCGATGGCCGCCACAGCGCCCGCCTCCATCGCGCGGAAAGTCTTGTCCACATTCACCGGATCGTAACTGCCGCTGACGATGACGATGGGCAAAGGCTGGGTCTCCATGATTTGACGGGTGGCTTCGTAACCATCCATACCGGGCATGTGAATGTCCATTGTCATCACGTCTGGCTTGTAGTGCCCGAGGCATGCGATGGCTTCGGCACCGCTATTGACACAGGCGACAATTTCGATGTCCGGATCGGACTGCAATTCATGCGAGAGAAAGGCACGACTTACCGCTGAATCATCGACGATGAGGACTTTGATTTTCAGTTTCATCGGGGTCAGATAAGTTTTTGGATGACTTGCAGCAGGTTGCTCTGATCGAAACTGCCCTTCACGATGTAAGCGTTCGCGCCAACGTCAATGCCGCGCTCTTGGTGCTCGCGGGAGCTGAGCGCGGTGACGAGAACGACAGGCATTTCAGAGAGTTTTTTGTCGGCACGAATCTTGGCCGTGAGTTCGAAGCCGTCCATGCGTGGCATCTCGACGTCGGACACGACGAGGTCGAAGTCGCGGGTCTTCAGCAGGGTAAGCGCATCCATACCATCTATGGCGGTGACTACCCTATAGCCCGAGGATTCAAGGATGTTTTTCAACAACATGCGTGAGGTGACGGAGTCGTCGGTGACGAGGATGCTCAGCTTGTGGGCTTCCACGGCAGCTTGCGGTGTTTCTGTGCTGCGCCGGTGGCCCGTACTGGTCAGGCGCACGGCGGTTTTGAGCAGGTCAGACGCATTCAAGATGAGCGCTGGCACACCCGATCCCAGAATGGTCGCACCGGCGACATTGCGTACGCGCAGCAGCGGCGTGCCGAGGTTTTTCACCAGCACCTCCTGCTCGAACAGCACTTCATCAACCGCGAAGCCGATGCGTTTCTCTGCCGCGCCGAGCACCACCACTTCGATAAAGCCATCCTGCTCGGCAGCGGCGAGAGGCGTCAGCTCAAGCGCTTCATCGAGCCTCACGAAGGCGATGGCACGACCGTCTAGAACCATCGTGTCTCGATTCTCAACCGTCTGAATGTCGCACTGCCGGATGCGTTTGATCCGCCATACATTGGCCGTAGGAATGACGAAGGACTGGCCGCCTGCGCTGACGAGGATGCCTTTGAACGTGGCGAGTGTGATTGGCAGGACGATTCGAAAAGACGTGCCTATGCCTGGCAAGGATTCGATGGTGATGGTGCCGCCTAGCTTCTCTACCTTCTCACGCACAATCGCCATGCCCAGGCCTCGCCCCGAGATTTCAGTGATGATGGAGCTGGTGCTGACGCCCGAGTTAAAGATAAGAGCGAGCGCGGCTGGCTCATCGAGCTGGGCGGCATCCTCAACCGCCAGCGTACCGTAGCGGATGGCTGCGGCGATCACTTCTTGCCGGCTGATTCCAGTGCCGTCATCACTGACCACGATTTCGACCTTGCCCGCATCGCGCTGGAAGATGACCACACGTATGGTGCCGCAGGATGGCTTATTGGCTGCGAGGCGGGCCGCCGGTTTTTCAAGGCCATGGTCGATGCTGTTGCGCACGAGATGGATCAAGGGATCCTTGATCTCTTGAAGAATGCGCTTGTCGATTTCTACCTCGCGGCCAAGCAAGACGAGGTCAGCCTCCTTGCCCATGCTTCGAGCGAGGTCGCGCAGTAGTTTGGGCAGCAGGTCGAGCACGGTGCTGAACGGTAGCATCACTAGGCGCTTCGCATCGTCGAGCAGATCATCCACGAGCTTGCCGATGTCGTGCTCGTCGCGCGCGGCAATGTCCGCGAGCGTGGTGAGTCGCTTCTCCAATACCCGCATGTGGCTTTGATTCCACTCCAGGAATTCGCCAAGCTTGGTCAGCGTGGCTTCGTTCTGGCACGTGAGACCAGTGCGCATCAGATCGCGAACCTTGCCCCATTCTTTGCGCCACTCGGCAAGCGTGTCACCGAGTCCGCGCAGCTCTTTCAAATGCTGGCTGGCGGTGAGCTTCACTGCGACCATCTCCTCGGCTTTGCGCAGCAACGAATCCATTTTTACCATGCGAATTCGAACCGTCTCAGAGAGCTGAGGCCCCTCGGCTTCAGTCCAAACAGGCTCAGGCGATGGGGTGATTGGCGGCGGCACAGCGATGGTTGGTTCAACGGTAGGAGTCCGCCCACTTGGCTGGGCAAGAGCCTTGGGGTCAGATGGTTTCCGCACGGAAGGGATCGGCATTGCGGAAGACTCTATGGCCGGCGAAGGAAAGTTTAACAGTTCGCTGACTTGCCGGGTCATTCGGGAGATATCTTCCTGCTCAGCAGCATCTGTGGCCACATCAGGCAATCGCAGCAGTTTGGTGATGAGATCGATTACCTGGCTGAGCGTGTCGAAGCTCTCGGCGGCAATCCGCACGGGCTGTCGCTTCCAGGCTGAAAAAACATCCTCCATTGCCTGGCAGACCGTTTGAAGATCGGTGCGGCTTACGGCACCGGAGGCTCCTTTGAGGCTATGCACTTCGCGGAAGATTGTCTCGATCAATACCTTCTGCTGCGGTGCTTCCACCGCCCTCTCCAGCTCCAGCAAGCCGGACGTCATAGCCTCCAAATGCTCTTTGGCCTCAATGGCAAAGGCTGCGCGGAGCTTGGGGAGAAATTCTTGGTCGGTCATGTTATGCCTCCAGTTGATGAGTCCGAGGGAGCGCCACGGCTCTGAAAATCAAACTTTGAATCGAGAAACGAGCTGCCTCAACTTCTGTCCGAGATCGTGCAACTGCTGAGCGGCCACCTCCGCCTGCTTGGTGCTGGCGACAGTCTGCGTGCTCGCCAGCTTGATATTCTCCATCGCCAGGGCGACCTGATCCATGCCGACAAACTGCTGCTGGCTCGTCGCCGCAATCTGCGTCGAGGCTTGCGCGGCTTCGGCGATATTCTCGGAAAGTGCGCCGATGGAGTCGCCAGCGGAGTGCGACTGGCGCACGCCGGCTTCCACGGCCTTGCTGCCCTGCTCCGTGGCGAGCACGGCGCTGCTGGTGGCTTTTTGAATGTCGTTCAGGATGCCGCGCACCTGCGTGGTGGCCTGCTTC
>JANOAR010000050.1:0-17011 GCA_031411235.1 Verrucomicrobiota bacterium
GACCCCAATGAATGGACGAACCTCGCCAGCAAGCCCGAGTTCACAGGGTTAAAACAAGAACTCGCCGCGACTCTGCCAAAGGAATGGCACAGCGCCCAGCGCTCGCCCGAGCAAGTCGCCGCCAGCCTCGGTGCCGATGGCAGCATGAACTACATGCTGCAAGTTGGTGATGAGTTGGGCCGCAGCGTTGCACCGCAAATCGAAGGTCGTGGCATCGCGGTGGATGTGGCCTTCGACTATGTGCCCGAGATCGACCAAGACAGCACGCTCATCTCCCAGGGCGGTGGCAACAATGGCTGGGTGCTGCATCTCGTCGCTGGCCAGCCGACGCTGACGATGACTAACGCAGGCAAGCCCCTCGCCTTCAGCTTGCCTGCACCGAAGCCAGGCTTCGCGATGGTGCGCTTGCTCATCGCAGGCAACGGCATCATCTACCTCGCGGTGGAAGGCCAGAGCGCCATCGCCGAACAGTGCCCCTTCCCCGGCGGCTTCCCCCAACAACCCGAAGGCCCACTCGTCGTTGGCGAGAGCTTTGGCCCGCTGAACGTAAAGAATTATCCCAACAGTACGCCCTTCGATGGGGCGATGCACAAGGTGATGCTGACCGTGCTGGGGCAGTGAACGTGGTGCTGAGGGAGGATAAGGAACAAGGAATATGGAACAAGGGGAGTGGCTTCGCGCTTGAATTCTAAAACACAGCCCCTCGACGATGAGCACACCCGAAGGCACTCCCCTTGTTCCATATTCCTTGTTCCTCTCTGCGCCTAGCCCAAGGCTTCTCTCAGCTTCTCCATCCACGCCTTGGCTTTGCAGGCGTAGGGCTTCTCGGGCTCGGCGTAGAGGATGCCGCGCGAGACATTGACCAGGATGGGAGCCCGCCGCCCGCTGTTTTTGAGGGCTTCGACATCGCCGCCTTGGGCACCGAGGCCTGGGATGAGCAGGGGCACATCGGGCGTGCGGCTGAGCACGTCGTGGCTGGCATTGGTGAGGCCGATGACGAGGCCGACTTGGGTACTGGCTTGGGTCATATCGGCCACTCGCTCGAAGACGTAGCGGTCACCTACTTTTTGCAGCTCGATGTCGCTGGCACCGGGATTGGAAGTGACACCGAGCAAGTAGATGCCCTTGTCCTTGTATTGCAAAAAGGGCTCCAGCGTATCGCGGCCCATGTAGGCATTCAGCGTCACGGCGTCGGCTCCTAGCTGGTCGAAGCAGGCCTTGGCATAGTAGCCCTGGGTCTCGCCGATATCGCCACGCTTCACATCGAGGATGATGGGGATGTCCTTGGGGATGGCTTTCAGCACCTCCGTCAGCATTCTCATGCCCTGCCAGCCGAGCGCCTCGAAGTAGGCGGAGTTGGGCTTGAAGGCAGCGGCGAAGGGTGCGGTCTCTTCGATGATGCGAATGATGTGGCGTTTGGTGGCCTCGTCCGCAGCTTCTGCTCGGATGTCGAGCCCGACGCAGAGGTGGGAGCCCGTGGCGGCGATGCGGCGTTCGAGTTTTTCGCGATAAGTGGTGGGCATGATGGGTCGGCAGACTGGCATGATGTGCCACATTCGCACGAGCTTTTTTACCATCATGGGGCGGGTTTGAAGCAGGGCAGGATAAGACGCAGGCATGGTGGAGGAGTGGATTTAAAGCGGGCTCACCCATCGACTACCCCAACCGGTGGCGGGCTGTGACAAGCCGCCGCGAAATAGTTCCACTTTTTTAAATCAGGGGTGCCTTCGCCAGCCGCAGTCGGAGGAATAAGGGGAGTGCCTTCGGGGGTGCTTTTCGTAGCTGGGCGGTGGTTTTGACTTCAAGCGCGAAGCCACTTCCCTTATCCCTTGTACCTTATTCCTTATCCCTCCCCGCTCGCTTGGCTATCACGCCCAATTCGGCCTGCCTGGAAACAGGACAAGCCATTGACGCCCGGCCCTGGCGCGGCAACCTCCCGCTGCACATGAGCACCCCTGAATCCCCCCCCTCGCCCCTGGTTGGCATCATCATGGGCTCCAGTTCCGACTGGCCCACCATGCAACACGCCGCGCAGGTGCTGGAAGAGTTTGGCGTGGCCTACGAGCGCCGTGTGGTTAGTGCGCACCGCACACCTGAGCTGCTCTATGATTATGCCAAGACCGCCGAGTCGCGCGGCCTGCACTGCATCATCGCCGGTGCTGGCGGTGCCGCCCACCTGCCGGGCATGACGGCGAGCATGACCACCGTGCCCGTGCTCGGCGTGCCCGTGCAGAGCAAGGCCTTGAGCGGCGTGGACAGCCTCTACTCCATCGTGCAAATGCCCGGCGGTATCCCCGTGGCCACCTTCGCCATCGGCAATTCCGGGGCGCTGAATGCAGGCCTCTTCGCTGTGGCCATGCTCGCCCGTCGCGATTCTGCGCTGGCCGACCAACTGCGCGCCTTCCGCGAGCGCCAAGCCGCGAAGGTGATCGAGAGCCAGGCAGAGATTGAATGAGACGCCACGTTAAACCCAAGCCTTTACTGATACCGAGTGACTGATTCCACGACTCCCACGCTAGTTTCCCCGATGCCGCCGCATTCCGCTATCCAAACCCTCGGCATCCTCGGCGGTGGCCAACTGGGCCGAATGCTGGCGCTGGAAGCCCGCCGCAGTGGCTACCGCGTGGCAATTTTTACCAATGAGCCGAAGGGCTGCCCAGCGGGGCAGTTTGCCGATCTGGAGTTCAATGCCGAGTACGACGATGCCGTTGCGCTCGCGGAGTTTTTGAGTGTCGTCGATGTCGTCACGGCTGAGTTTGAGAACATCCCGGCGTCGTGTTTGGCCATGGTCGAAGCGGCCAAGCCACTGCTCCCCAGCCGCCGTGCCATCGAGACAACCCAGCATCGCGAGCGCGAGAAGAACTTCCTTCGCGAGCAAGGCATCGCCTGCGCCGAATTCCGCGTGGTGGATAATCTCGCCTCGCTGGAGAAAGCCGTGGCCGAGCTAGGCAGGCCCTGTGTGGTGAAGACGGCAGCCTTTGGCTACGATGGCAAAGGCCAGGCAAAAATCACCGCCGAGAGCGATCTCGTCACCGTCTGGGCAGACTTTGAGGGCGCGCGCGCCGTGGTCGAGCAGTGGGTGCCGTTTCAGTGCGAAGTCAGCGTCGTCGGTGCTCGCAGCGTGGATGGCCAGATCGCTACCTTCGGCTGCGTGGAGAACATGCACGAGCACCACATCCTCGACCTCACCATTGCCCCCGCACGCATCGCGCCGGGCGTCGCGGCGCAAGCCCTCGCGCTGTGGCAAGCAGTCGCTGAAGGCCTGGATTATGTCGGCACGATGGCGGTGGAACTCTTCGTCTGTGCCGATGGCAAAGTGCTGGTGAATGAGATCGCGCCGCGCCCTCATAACAGCGGCCACTTCACCATCGACGCCTGTGTGACGAACCAATTCCAGCAGCAGCACCGCGCCGTCTGCGGCCTAGCACTGGGCGACCCCACCCAACACACGCCTGCCGTGATGCTGAACCTGCTCGGCGATGTGTGGCCCAACGAAACGACTCACCCCGACTGGTCGCCCGTGCTCAACCACCCGCGTGCGAAGCTGCATCTCTACGGCAAAACATTGGCCAAAAGCCGTCGCAAAATGGGTCACATCACCGTGCTCGGCAGCACGGTGGAGGAGGCGCTCCAAGATGCACTGGCGATGAAGGCTGCGCTGCCGGAGCGATGATGGCTACTTTCCTCACTCCGACTTCCCCGCCGTGCGTTCGGCGAGCAGCGTGGCGAGGTCTTTGAACATGCGTTCGCGCCAGAAATTGCGCTGGTCTTCATACGGGCTGGCGATGTCGTAGAAGCCGCGCACGTTGCCGAGGTGATCGACCAGCGCGACGCGCAGATCGTGGATGTAGAGGTCGGCTGGGCCACCGCGCTGCGCGGCAGGTTTGTCCTGCACGGCGTGGAATTTGAACTGGTTGACCAAGTAGTTTTTCATCCGCTCCTGATCGCCGGTGAGAAACCACCAGTTCTCGGCCTTGATGCCGTGGTCTTCGGCGAAGGCTTTGAGTTTTTCAGGCGTGTCTTTCGGATCGAAGGCGAAGCTGATCAAATGCAGGCCGGGGTCTTTGCCGAACTTGGCATGAAGTTCATCCATCATCGACACCACCGTGGAGCAGCCCATCGGGCAATCGACATAGAGATAGGCGGCGAGCAGCACCTTGCCCTTGAGGCTTGCGAGATGCACTTGCTGGCCGTTGCGCTCGGTCAGTTCCAAGTCTTTTTCCAGGCGCGAGAGCTTGGGCAGTTGCTCTTGCTTGGCTTGGCTTTTGATGGTGTAAAGCCAGTTAAAGGCCACCACGACGCCCAATGCCATGAGGATGATGGGCACCCAGATCGTCCATGGGCTGATGCTGGGCTTGGCGTCGGTGGGCGGTAGGGAAGGGGAATCGGGCATAGAAATGGAGCGCTTAGTGATTGATCCAAGCAAGCACAGTGAGAAGAAGAACGGCTGGCAAGTACATCAAGGTGCAAAAGAACAATTTCCGGGCGCGGGGTCGCTCGCGCTGCTGGAAGAAGCCCCACGCGAGCCAGCACAACCAGCCAGCGAGCAGCAGCGCTGGAGCGAGAAACCAAGCGCTGGCGATGCCCATGTACACGGGGTAAAACATCAGCAGCAGCGTCGCCACGGCGTAGCCAAGGGCATGCGTGGAGGTCTTCGAGCCCAGCTCATCGTCATTGGCCAGCATCACGAAGCCACCGCGCTGGTACTCATCGCGATACATCCAGTTGATCGCGAGAAAGTGCGGCAACTGCCATAGGAAGAGCAGCGCAAACAGATAGATCGCGCCGGGTTGCACCAGCAGTTCCCAGCGGAAATACGAGCCTCCGACGACGTTTGGCCCTGCTGCCCCGACCCAGCCGATCAGCGGCGGTAGAGCGCCCGAGACAGCGCCGACGAGTGTGTTGGTATCGGAGGTCTGCTTCAGCGGTGTGTAGATGAAGAGATAAACGGCAAGAGTCAACGCGGTGATCGCGGCGGCTTCGACATTCACCTTATTGACCAAATGAATGAGGGCAAAAGCGCTGAGCAACCAGCCGATGGCAAAGGCTGCCGAGGGGCTGATGCGGCCCGCAGGCAGGGGACGATCCGCCGTGCGCGTCATGCGCGAGTCGGGGCCTATTTCCATGAGCTGATTGAACACCGCCGCGCCAAACGCCGCGAGCGTGCTGCCGAAGATCGTATGCACCAGCAGCCAGCCATTTACATTCCCAGCGCTGCCCACCCAGAAGCCGACGAAGGTGGAGACGATGACCAGCACACTGAGGCGGAATTTCGTCAGCACGATGAGATCCTGCAACATGCTCGGTGGCGTGGCTGCGGCAGGTGGGGCGTCGCTCGTGGGGCTTGGTGGGGTATCGGGCATGGTCATCATGGGGCCTGCCGCACGCGGGGTGGCTGGCGCACCCGTCCATGCCACCAGGGAATGGGCTTTGCAATGCTGCGGTTCCTCCACTTCTTGGCAGCCGCAGCCCCGAGCCTTCATCCCCATCATGCCCGATTCCCCGCCCACCCCACTGCCGAGTCCCTACCCCATGGCCTTCCCACACGTCACGGGCGACGCCTTCCGGCTCACGCCTGAAATCCTCGCGCAGGGCATCGCCGCCGCCGCCGCGAGCCCGCGCCAGCGCATCATCTTGCCCCTGCATCGCACGCAGGCCGCCAGCGTCGGGCGGATGCTGAATTTCTTCCAGCCAGGCACGTTTGTGCGCCCGCATCTGCATCCCGTTGACTATGCCACCGAGACGATCCTCGTCATTCGCGGGAGCCTCGGCGTGCTGCTCTTTGATGCGAGCGGCAGCATCACCGAGCGCCATCTCCTGCGTGCCGATGGCTTAGGCCTCATCGACATCGAAGCCCGAGTCTGGCACGGCATGACGGTGCTGGAAGCCGATACCGTGGTGCTAGAGATCAAGCGCGGCCCCTACGACGTGAAGAGCGACAAAGTCTTCGCCCCCTGGGCCCCCGTGGAAGGCAGCGAAGACGCCGTGGCCTATGAGCGAGAGCTGCGCAGGGAGTTCCATGAAAGGGAGCCGTTAAATCCCAGGGCATGATTCCATGAATTCACACATGGCCATCGAATAACTAGGACTTTGCAGTTGGGTTCGACGGATCCCTTTCAGGAAGATGGACGGTGCGTTTTAAGAAGCTGATGATAGGGTCTAAAGAGGACTGCGCTTACTCGGTGCTTCTCTTCAACAGTCCGCCGGGACGAGACCCGGTGAGCTTGCCATCGAGGATCACGAGCACGCCATTGACGAGGACGTGGCTGAAGCCTTCGGAATAGTGGTGAGGATCAGCGAAGGTGCTGGGGTCGGTGACTTTTTCTGGATCGAAGGTGACGATGTCGGCAAAGGCACCGGGCTGAATAAGGCCGCGATCTTGCAGGCGAAAGGTATGCGCAGGTAACGAGGTCATGCGGCGAATGGCATCGGGCAGAGTGATGAGTTTTTGCACGCGAACATAGCGAGACAGGATGCGTGCGTTGTTGCCATAGCTGCGTGGGTGAGGCACGTCTTCGCCCATGTGAATGGGGCTGCCATCGCTGGCGATCATGGTCAGGGGATGCTGCAAAAAGGTCGTGAGATCGGCCTCGTTCATGCCATGAAAAACACCGCTGCCACCGCCGCGCTTTTCGATGTCGAGCAACATCTCGATTTGCTCTTCGAGCGAATCCTTGCCTCGCACGCGCTTGGTAGCCTCGGGGATGGTGAGACCATTTAGACTGGGATCAGCAGTGAATCGGGCGATAACCGCGTAGCTGTAATCCGTGCGCCCGCTGCGCTTCAGGATCGCTTTCATGCCGTCGATGATGGCTGCTTTTTGCGTGGGATCAGCGAGTCGTTTGGCGAAGTCGGCACGCGTGCCTTCCAGGGCGCTGTCGGGAATAGTTTGGCGTAAGCCCGTGCTCGATGCGGTGTAGCCATAGAGGTCTTGTGTGATGTCCAAGCCTTCGGCACGCGCTTTATCCAAGTAAGCCAGCACCTCGTTGGACTTGCCCCAAGCGGAGGGGCCGGAGAGCTTGATGTGGCTCAACTCAGCACGCACATGGGCCTCACGCGCGATGCGAGTGAACTCGTCGAGCGCGTCAAAAATCGTCGCCGTTTCATGGCGTATGTGACTGGCGTAGATGCCGTGATGCGCGGCGACGACCTTGGCTAGCTCGATGATTTCTTCGGTCTTCGCGAAGGAGCCTGGCACGTAGATGAGCCCTGTGCTCATGCCCACGGCTCCGTCCTTCATGGCTTGTTCGACGATGCCACGCATGGAGTCGAGTTGCTCTGCATTAGGCGCACGGATGAATTGGCCACCCATCGCTTGCTCGCGCACTGCGCCATGACCGATCAAGGTCGCGACGTTGACCGTGACGCCAGTCTTTTTTAGCTCATCGAAAAACGCAGCTACGTTCGTTTGCGAAAAGCCGCAGTTGCCCGTGACAATGGTGGTGACGCCCATGCGCAAAAAGTTCTCGGCAGTCGGTGAGCCGGTGATCTTTTCAGCGTGGGTGTGAACGTCGATAAACCCCGGCGCTAGGACTTGTCCTTCCGCGTCGATGGTCAAAGAGGCGCTGCCTTTTGCCTCGCCGACCGCGACGATGCGTTGGCCTTTGATCCCAACACTGCCACGCAACGCAGCAGAGCCTGAGCCATCGACGATGAGAGCATGGGTGATGAGCACGTCGAAGTCAGCGGCATGGAGCGTGGACAGACTAACGGCGAGTAAAAAGAGGACGAAGCGCATGACGGATCTCATCACAGACCGTATGCCTCGTCTATCCTGTTTATGAATGAGGCATCACGCGCGTCACACTACCTTCTCCGGCCACCCTGCATTCGCGTCTGCATCTCCTCTAGCAGCGGGGCGAGGAGGCGGCGCTTCTCGACATCGGCGGCGTCATAGTAGGTGGTGATGCCGTCCTTGATGATGCTGTCAAAAGCATGCTCGTCTTGGGCGGCAAGTTTATCCATGCTGCCGTTGTCGCGGCCAGTTTTCTTCAGCTCGGCGCGGCTACGATTCACCATCGTGCGTCGCTCTTCGAGGCTGAGGTTGTTGAAGGCTTTGAGCAGGCTCTTGGCGCGGACTTCGATGGTCTGCTGCATGAAGTACTTCTGCTCGTCCTCGCCGAGCATGAGGAAGAACTCTGGCGCGTGGGTCAGCGCGTCTTCACGCACTTGCTGAGCTTGCTCGATGTCGAGGAGATTGATGTTTCGCGCGACTTCATCCAGGTAGGGTCTGCGGCTCTTGGCATCAGTCTTAGCACCGGATTTCATCCATGGAGCCTCGACCATGAGTTGAAGCACTTTCTCGGGCGTGGATACACTGTACTCGGTGGCTCGTAAAATAAGTGCGACACCAGTCCAGATCACGGCGAGCGCGATGGCGGCAGGGATGATGATGGAGATGTGCTTCATGTGAAGGACGTGAGGCCGTTGATTACTTGCTGCCGCGCCCAAGCTTGCGCCGGAAGGCTCCTGCGAAGTCGGTGATCTCTTCGTTGCGCAGCCATAGGCCCACGCCGAAATAGGCCGCCGCAGCAAGGGCGATGCTACTGCCGAGAGCGAGCAGGCGCAGCACTAGGCCGTAGTGGCTCCAGCCCGCGAGCAGGCTGTGCTGGGCGGCGATGCACACGGCTGCCATGGCCAGAGCAGCGAGCACTATCTTGCCCAGGCTGGTGAGCATCGCTCGGCCCTCCAATCCATTGGCAAAGCGCTGCATAAAATACAGCAGTAGGCAAAAATTCAGCGCGGCGGTGATGCTGGTGGAGAGCGCGAGGTACTGATGCCCAAGGTGGTTGTGAATGACGAAAATGTAGTTCAGCACGGCGCTGAGGACGACGCAGACGATGCTGATGATCATGGGCACGAATCGTCGCTCGATGGCGTAGAAGGCGGGCTGCAACACTTTCAACCCAGCGTAGAAGGCAAGGCCGATGGCGTAACATTGCAGCGCGAGGGCGCAGTTTGGGATGTGCAGGGGGTTCAGCTTGGCGGCACCGTGGCCGTAGATGAGCGACATGATGGGCTCGGCCAACAGCGCCAAGCCCACGGCACTCGGCACGCTGAGCACGGCCCCCATGCGCAGGGCTTTGGAGAGGGTGCTGCGGAAGTCATCGGAAACACCGTTGGTTGCCATGCGGGCGAGGCTGGGCAGTGACACGGTGGCGAGACCCACACCAAAGAGGCCAAGCGGAAGCTGCATGAGACGGAAAGCATTGTTCAGCCACGTCACGGGGCCGTCCTGGCCGATGTAGCTGGCGAAGACGCTGTTTAACATCACGTTCACCTGCACCACGCTACCCGAGATCATGGCCGGCCACATGAGTTGCAGAATCTTCGTCACACCCGCATCGCGCCACTGGAAGTCGAGGCCGAAGCGGAAGCCTGCCTTCCACAGAGCAGGCAACTGCACCCCGAGCTGACAGAGCCCACCGACGAGCGTGCCGATGGCGAACCCGATGACGGCGGTCTTGCCAAAGTGCGGATCGAGCCACCAGCCGATGAGGCCACCCGCTGCCATGCTGCCGATGTTAAAGAAGGTGCTCGCCATAGCGGGCATGAAGAAGATGCGCTTCGCATTCAGCATCCCCATCACCAGTGCCGCCAGCGCGACGAGCAGGATGAAGGGATACATGATGCGGGCGAGCAGGATGGTGAATTCCAGCTTGGCCCGCAGATCCTCCGGCGACATGGCTGCCTGGCCGGGCCGAGGCTCGGCCCAGCCGTGGGCGAGGATGTAGATGATGTAGGGAGCGAGCAACACGCCGAGGATGCTGAGCCCCGTCATGAAAACACCCGCGAGGGTGGCGACTTTCCGCGCGAGCTTCCAGGCTTCCGCATCGCCATCGGTCTGGATTTTCTTGGTGAAGACCGTGACGAAGGCCGTCGAGAGTGCCCCTTCCGCAAAGAGATCTCGCAGCATATTGGGCGTCTTGAACGCCATGATGAAGCAGTCCAGCCACTTCAAGTTTTCCTTCCCCGCAAACAGTGCATTCAGCACAACCTCGCGCACCAACCCAAGCACACGACTGCATAGGATGGCAATGGAAACGAGGCCGAGAGCGCGAGCCGTGCCGCGTGTGGCTTCTTTGACTTCGGTGCTGGGGGCAGTGGCTTCGGGCATGATGGCGCAGGGCTAGAAAAATGTAGGGCGAGGGGCGATGCCGTTACCGCTTCGCCGCAGCCCGCGTGAGCCGATCCATCATCGCTAATCCTTGGCCATGCGTGGCCATGGGCTCGGCGATGATTTCATCGACGCCCAGCTTATCCAGTTCGCGCAGGGCGTAGAAGAAGCGCACGGCGGCTTCGGGGAGTTTGCCTTTGCCGGGACTGAGGACTTGGATGCCCGCCCAGTCCACGAGTTCGATGTAGCCGTCATCGGGCTCGCCTCGGTAGCTGAGCAGGGCGTAGCGTTTGCCCTCCTCGGGGATGAAGTCGGCGGGGCTCTCCAGCAGGCGCAGCGGAGTCTTCGGGGCGTAGTGGCTGGCGAGTTGGCCGGGGACTTCGGGGGCGAGCGGTGCAATGGAGGCGGGGCCAGTGGGGCCGCGCACTTTGGTTTTCCCCGGCACCACGACGCGGCCAAAAAGCTTCAAGTCTTCCACGGTGATGGGGCCGGGGCGGAGGATGGTGATGCGGGCCTTGGGGCTGTCGGGCTCGACTTTGATGATGGTGCTCTCCAGGCCAAACATACACGCGCCACCATCGACGATGAGGGGGATGAGGCCATCCAACTCGGCCTTCACAGCGCTCGCAGAAGTGGGGCTGATGCTGCCAAAACGGTTGGCACTCGGCGCGGCCAAGGGTTTGCCATACGTGCGGATGATGCGGGTGAAGACGAGGTCTTTGCTGGTGCGCACCGCGACGGTGCTCTGGCCAGAGGTGACGATATCGGGCACGCAGGCTTTCTTCGGCAGCACGAGAGTGAGGGGGCCGGGCCAGAAGCGGTCGATCAATTTTTTGATCGTCGCGGCGATCTCGGGCGGCACGTCGGCGACCATGTCCAGATCCTTTTTGTGCGGAATGTGGACGATGAGCGGGTCGTAGGCGGGGCGATCTTTGGCGGTGAAAATTTTGGCCACGGCGTCGGCATTCAGCGCATCGGCGCAAAGGCCATAAACCGTCTCGGTGGGCAGGGCGACGACTTCGCCAGCAGCGAGCAGCGCACAGGCTTCAGAGACGGCTTGTTTGAAAATATCGGGGAGGTCGGTGGCGAGGGTGCGGGTTTCCATGAGAGATCAAGTCGAGCGGCCTCTTACCGCAAGCACACGGCTTGCGCTACCTCTAGTCTCGTGGGCGAGCCAGGGGGCGGCGCTGTGGCCTGCGTCATAGTTTCCCGATCTGCGGCACGGTGAGCCCGCCGTCGATGACTAAAATTTCCCCCGTGATGTAGCTAGCCGCAGGCGAGCATAGGAAGGCCACAGCACCTGCACAGTCCTGGGGTTCGCCCACCTTGCCGAGCAAGATTTTCTTCTCGTAGTGCTTCAGCACATCATTCGCGCGGGGCTCCATCCAGGCGCTGGTGAGCGGCGTGCGGATGAGGCCTGGGGCGATGCCATTGACGCGGATGCCGTGTGGCGCGAGCGAGACGGCGAGCGAGCGCGTCATCATGACCAGCCCGCCTTTACTGGTATCGTAGGCCACGCTATCGGCCTCGGCTTGGAAGCCATTGGTGCTCGATACGATGACGATGCTGCCACCACCGCCCAGTGCAACTCGATGCTGGGCAAAGGCCTGCGCGCAAAAGAAGGGAGCCCGCAGGTTCAGCCGCATGGTCTTGTCCCACAGCGCCTCGTCCATTTCCAAAAGCGGTGTGTCGAAGAAACTGCCCGCATTGCAGACCAGTGTATCCAGCGCGGGCTCCAGTTTAAAGGCAGCCTCTACCAGTCGCCGTGCGCCCTCTGGCTCCAGCAGATCGCCCTGCACATAGGCCGCCTCGCTGGGCACGGCGCTAGTGCGAGCTTGCAGGCCATGGTAAACGAGACGCGCCCCCGCTTCGGCTAGGCCACAGGCGACCGCGTGGCCGATGCCTTGCGAGGAACCTGTGACGAGCGCGGAGTGGCCACTAAGCGAGAAGGCTTTCATCGGAGAGTTTTAAAAAGGCACGCGTATTCGTGCTAGCGATGCGCTCCACCACCGCAGGCGGGCTGGCTTTTAGAGCCACAAGCTCCGCTTCATAGGTGCTGATGAGCCGCACGATTTCATGGTTGATCTCGCCCGCGTAACTATAAAACGGCGAATCACTGCCCCACATAAACTTATCGGGATAAGCCGCCGCGAGGTCGGCGATGACACGCGCGGGGTCGGTGTAGTCCGAGTCAAAGCGCCGCCCACGCGGGGCCACGAAGGGCTTGTCATCCACAGCGCCCAGGCAGTGAATGCAGTGCGCCGAGTTGTCGAACCACGCATTCGGCAACGCCTGCACCCGGTCGAGGCATTCACGATCAAACCGGCACGAGTGCGCCGCACAAAAGCGGATGTCGGGATTCGCCTCAGCGACGTCGAGAATGTCGTGCGCCTGCGCCCACAGATCGCTCTCCGCGACGCTGCTATGAATGAGAAAAGGCACATCCCACTGCCGTGCGAGATCGAGGAAAACTCGGCCTTCATGCGCAAGTCGCTTGATGTCGGCCTGGATGATTGTGCTTTGGATTTTGATGCCGTGGATGCGGTACTCGGAGCGCAGCTTCACCAACTCCTCCGCCTGCGCATCCGTGTGGCGCAACGGATCCACCATCACAAAAGGCAGCGTTTTGCGCCCCTCGTCGGGAAAGAGCCGGTAGCATTCCTCCAGTAATCTTCGGTTCTCGAAAGCATAGGGCACACGCTCCAAACCTTTTTCAAAAGCAATGCCGCCAGCCCGAAACTTCGACACATCCATCGCCGCATACGAAACAAAGGGGAACACAACCCAATGCGTCACCCCCAGCGCCCCGCCCTCCTGCTGCATCTGCACAAGTTGCTGGGCATATGGGAAATCGCCGTGCAGGTAAAACAGCAAGTCCGCACCGATGTGATTGTGGCAGTCGATAAGCATAGCTTTATTTGCAGGCAAAAAACAAAGCCTTCGCCAAAGTGCAAGCGTCCAGTAACACGCGCCAACCCGCTCCAGCCATGCACCACTGCATCCTTATTTTCATTTTTATCGCCATCCAAATGTCAGCTCAGGCGGTGGAATTCACCACGACCATGAGCAGCGGCAAGCGCTTCACGATCTGTCGCGTGGATCTTGCCAAGGAGCCTTTGAAGCTCTTTCTCAACGACCCCGCTGGGCAACCACTGAAGACCTTCGCCGCTGTCGAAGCCATGCTCGCAGTCAACCAGGAGCGGCTCGTCTTTGCGATGAATGCTGGCATGTATCATGGCAATTTTTCGCCCGTCGGCTTGTGCGTGATTGATGGCCAACGGCTTGCACCGCTGAACCTTGAAAACGCCGAAGGTAACTTTTTTCTCAAGCCCAACGGCGTCTTCCTCATCACGGACAAAGGCGCTCGCGTCGTCGAATCATCGCAAGTGCCCTTGCTCAAGGATAAGCTCATCCTCGCCACCCAGTCTGGCCCTATGCTCCTCGGCGGCGGGCGGCGGCATCCTGCCTTTAAGCAAGGCTCAAAAAATCGCCTCTATCGCAACGGTGTGGGTGTCGTTTCCCCAAACGTGGTGGTCTTCGCGATCAGCGAGGAACCCGTCAATTTCCATGAGTTCGCGCTGCTGTTCCGCGATGACTTGCACTGCGCCGATGCGCTGTTCCTGGATGGCACCGTGAGTAGCCTGCACGCGCCTTCCTTGAAGCGCAGCGACAAAAAGATGGATCTCGGGCCCATGTTCGGAATCACGACGACGAAGTGAGGCTCATAGCCGCGATACAAAGCCCTCCAACAAGCGTATCCTCCCGCCCCCCATGAGCCATCATCCTCTCAATCTCGAACATCGCTTCCTCACACGCCGACAGCTCCTTAGCCGCGCTGGCATGGGCTTTGGCGGCATGGCGATGGCGAATCTCTTTGGCGAGCCCATGGCGCAGGCTGCCCCCATGATGGCGCAAAATCCTCTGTCGCCACGCAACCCGCAATTCCCCGCCAAGGCCAAGCGCGTCATCCATTTCTTCATGAACGGCGGGCCGTCACATGTCGATACCTTCGACCCCAAGCCCGCGCTCACCCGCATGGATGGCAAGGCGCTGCCGAACCTGCTGCGCACCGAGCGGCCCACAGGCGCAGGATTGAAGAGCCCCTTTGAGTTCAAAAAATACGGGAAGTGTGGCCTCGAAGTCAGCGACCTCTTCAAGAACGTCGGCGAGTTCGCCGATGACCTGTGCGTCATCCGCTCCATGCACGCCGACGTGCCCAACCACGAGCCCTCGCTCGGCTTGATGAACTGTGGCGAGAGCCGCCTCAACCGCCCCAGCCTCGGCTCCTGGATTACCTACGGCCTCGGCAGCGAGAACCAAAACCTGCCCGGCTACATCAGCATGTGCCCCGGCGGTATGCCCACGCGCCGCACCAAAAATTGGCAAGCCGCCTTCCTCCCCAGCGCCTACCAGGGCACCTACATCAACACCGAGCACCGCGAGGTGGACAAGCTCGTCGAGTTTATCAAGAACACCTCGCTCGACATGAAACAGCAGCGCCGCCAGCTCGACCTGCTGCATGAGCTGAATGAGAACCACCTGAAGGAGCGCCAGAACGACGGCCAACTCGAAGCCCGCGTGCAGAGCTACGAGCTAGCCTACCGTATGCAAATGGAGGCCACCGACGCCTTCGACATCAGCAAGGAAAGCGAAACCACCCGCGCCGCCTACGGCGACCACGCCTTCGGTAGGCAGACGCTCATCGCCCGAAGGCTGCTGGAGCGCGGCGTGCGCTTCATCCAGCTCTGGACAGGGGCAGGCCAGCCCTGGGATAACCACGACGAAATCCTCGAACACAAAAAACTCGGCGACCAAGTGGACAAGCCCATCGCCGCCTTCATGCGCGATCTAAAAATGCGCGGCCTCTGGGATGAAACCCTCATCATCTGGGGTGGCGAATTTGGCCGCACCCCCGCCGTCGAACTGCCCACCCCCGGCTCCAACGCCGGCAAGCAGCGCGGTCGCGACCACAACCACTACGGCTTCACCACCTGGCTCGCCGGCGGCGGCGTACGCGGTGGCTACACGCACGGAGCCACCGACGAGTTCGGCTTCGCCCCCACCGAGAAGCCTGTGCATGTGCGCGATCTGCACGCGACGCTGCTGCATCTGCTAGGCTTTGAGCACGAGCGCTTCACCTATCGCTACGCCGGGCTAGACTACCGGCTCACCGGCCTCGCCGAGCAGGCCAATGTGGTCAGCGAGTTGCTGGCGTGAGGCTGGAAATGAGCGCCTCATGCCTGTTTCTTTTAAATCCCGACAACTGCTTTGGCCGCTCGTTATCTTGTTGGTCGTGATCATCGTCACCGTTAGCAAGTATTTTGAACCGCACGCATCACTCGCCGAGCATGTCGTGGTCACGCTGCTATCATCCGGCAAGCCTATTGAAATGGGGCATGGCGCACACACCGTGGTGAAGACATTCTCGTCTGGCGGGAAGACCTTCAAGATGAGGCTGATCTTTTTTGATACCGAGCACCACGACCTTCGAGTGGTCGATCAGCCCAGCAGAATGCAGCCCAAACCGCTGGCCGCCGCCTGCACCGAGTTGCACGCCATCGCAGGCTGCAACGGTGGGTATTTCAGCCTCAACTTTGCTCCGCATGGCCTCATGATTGCTGATGGCGTGCGGTATGACGCTGACATTGTCAAGAGCATGGGAGGACAAGGCGGGGCAATCGTAGTGCGTGGAGGCAAGGCGCGTCTGATTGACGACAAGACTTACAAGGACGGAAAGGATGTGACACAGTTCCTGCAATGCTGCCCACTCTTTATTGTCGATGGCCAACCTTTACCCGATATGAGCGGCGGCCAGCGACGGCATCGTACATTTGTGCTGACTGACAATAGAGACCATTGGGCCATCGGCTCCACCGAATCGGTTAGCCTGCAGGAGTTGTTTGATGCAGTGCGGTTGAAGGGCGTCATCACTGAGTTCGAAGTGAAGATGGCGCTCAATTTGGATGGCGGTCGGTCACACGGACTCTGGTGGAAGAATGCCGCTGGCAAGCCCCACGATGTGCCCACCAGCGGCCCCGTGCGCAACTACCTGGTGGTTGTGCCGCAGGCTGTGCCATAGCTTGCGTTGGCGAGTTGCATAAGGGCGCATCCGGAAGCTCAAAAACCGCCTCTAAACTTGATCAAAGAGTGGCGCGGAGCCGGAAGATGAGGCAAGCAGGAGCGTGGCAAGTTTCATCCCCTTCGGCAACCCAGGACTCTTTGATGAGTTCGTTCAAACCCTTGATGTCGCAGCCTTCGAGACGCCTTCGAGACGCCCTTGATGCGCGTGGGCAAGCTGGTGCAATGGGAGGTCTTCGGTCCGCTGATCCAAGGTGCCGTCACTCGCGAGCCCAAAGGTCCCGGCGGCAGGCCGCGCTTTCATCCCATGCCCATGCCCATGTTCAAGGTGCTCGTGCTGCAGCGCCTCCACGGTCTGGCCGATGATGCCACGAGCTTCCAAATCACCGACCGCAACAGCTTTCGCGCCTTCCTCGGCCTGACGCCAGGAGACGCGGTGCCCGACGGCCAGACGATCCGTGACTTCCGCGAACGGCTCATCCAAATGAAGACCTTCGAGAGCTTGTTCGACACCTTCCTCGCGCCTTTGCAAAAGGCACACGGACTGGCCCTGGCGAAGGAGGGCGTGATGGTCGATGCAAGCTTTGCCGAAGTGCCCAAGCAGCGCAACAACCGCGCAGACAACGCCTTGATCAAAGCCGGTGAAGTGCCGCAGGCATTGCAGGACAACGCGAAAGTCAAAGCGCACAAAGACCTCGACGCACGCTGGACGAAGAAGAACCACGAAACGCACTACGGCTACAAGGATCATGTGAAAGTCGATGTGAAGGACAAGCTCATCCTCAAGGCGGTGGTCACCCCAGCCAGTGTGCATGA
>JANOAR010000051.1:0-60509 GCA_031411235.1 Verrucomicrobiota bacterium
CCTGCCCGTGCGCCCCGCCCCGCCGCGTGCTCCAGCCTTCCTTGGGGAAACGCTTCCCGCAGCGAAGAAAACGCTTCCCGCAGTGGCCTCCCACCCCGGCGCAGGTCTGGCGCGTCGCGCCGTACCCATGGCACGCTGCGCCGTACCCGTGGCGCACTGCGCCGTACCCGTGGCACGCTGCGCCGTACCCATGGCACGCTGCGCCGTACCCATGGCACGCTGCGCCGTACCCATGGCGCGCCGTGCCGTACCCATGGCGCGCCGTGCCGTACCCATGGCGCGCTGCGCCGTACCCATGGCGCGCCGCGCCGTACCCATGGCACGCTGCGCCGTACCCATGGCACGCTGCGCCGTACCCATGGCGCGCCGCGCCGTACCCATGGCGCGCTGCGCCGTACCCATGGCGCGCTGCGCCGTACCCATGGGAATCATTTCCCGAGTCCAGGAAACCCAAACCCGAGGGCAGAAAACCCTTTCCCGAGCCCAGAAAACCTTTTCCCGAGCCCAGGAAACCCGCGCCAGAGTCGCATCAAGCCCTCCGCTTCCCCCGTCCAGCCCTAGTGCCATCAGGAAAGGAACGCCGCCGACCGCTCAGCAAGCCAGGGGAACCCCTCGCACTTCCGAGAAACTTCGCCCAGAAGCGCCGCTTTTCCGCTTCCCTCCTCCCCTCCTGCTCCCAGTCTCCACCACTCCCAGTCTCCAAGTCTCCAAGTCTCCCAGTCCCCAAGTCTCCCACTCTCCCAGTCCCTCCCCACCCCGCTCCGCACTTTTCCTGAGAAAGACTTGCCCCCATCCTCATCTCTCGCTCTGATGAGGTGCGCCCTACCTGCACTTCCCCAATGCCTCCCAAAGCCGAGCCCGCCTCCTCCAAAGATTCTACCGCCACCCGCGAGGGCGAGAAGACGCACCGCTCTGTGGATCTGCGAGGCCACGTTTCGAGGGAGCACTCATCGCTGCCACTGTTCCTTGGCAGCGAGCAAGCGTAGTTGCGTAGCCAGGCTCAAGCACAATCGAATTAGCGAACCCAATGTCCACCTACGACCAGCCGCCTAACGCCCCGCGTTCCGTCCTGCGGGAAGACGGCATCGAATACGGCTTCATCGGCACGCTCCAGGGCCTCAAATACGAATACCGCCCGGACATCACCGACCGCGCCTCGCTGGAGAAAAACTTCCGCGAGAAGTTCGAGTCCCTGAACCGAGTCACCCTCACGGATGCCGAGTTCGCCCGCCTGCTCGATGAGATTGTCACGCCCGATGTCTTCACCGCTGCCAAGACCCTCCGGCAAATCAACAGCTTCACCCGCGACGACGGCACGCCGCTGAACTACACGCTCATCAACATCAAGGACTGGTGCAAAAACACCTTCGAGGTCGTCAATCAGCTCCGCATCAATACGGACAACAGCCACCACCGCTTCGATGTGCTCATCCTCATCAACGGCGTGCCCGTCAACCAGATCGAGCTGAAAACCCTCGGCGTGAATCCCCGCCGGGCCATGGAGCAGATCGTCGAATACAAGAACGATCCCGGCAACGGCTACACCAAGCCCCCCCTCTGCTACCTCCAGCTCTTCAGACAACTTTCCGAGGAATGCATGCTCGCCCTCCCCGCTTAAACGCTCTTTTGAAACGACGCTTCCTCAAATACAATCCACACCATCACGATGACATCTGACCAATTTCTGAAGCACCTCCAAGAGCACGCAGCATCGTTCGCCAAGGCCGTCGCCACGAACGAAGGAGAGTGGATTATCAAAGGCTTCATCGACGTTTATCAGCGCGTCTATTCCATCTCGGTGGACACGAAGATCGTCTCGAAGGTCTTGGAGCTTCTCTTGTTTCCGATGTTCGTCGAGTTCGCCAAGAAACACGGATTGGAAATTGAGCTGTGCCAGCATCAAAACTTCTATCCCGATCTGACCTTCACCCACACGGCTTCTGGCAATCGCTTCGCGGTGGACATCAAGAGCACCTACCGGGAAAACGAAACCAAGGTGAATGGCATGACGCTTGGTGCATTCACTGGCTATTTCAGAAACCGGGACAGCAACAAGAACACCCTCTATCCTTATAGCAAGTATGCCGCCCACTTCGTCTTGGGCGTCATCTACTCCAAGTGCAACGAGGTTGCGGACGAGCGGAAACAGTTCTCGCTCGATGACCTCGCGAAGATTCCGTCCGTCATCAAAGACTTCACGTTCTTCGCCCAACCGAAGTTCAGGATTGCGACAGCTCGGCCCGGAAGTGGAAACACGAAGAACATTGGGTCAGCGGACAAGATCGACACGTTGATCAACGGCAGCGGCCCTTTCGCTTCGCTCGGAGAAGAAGTTTATGACGACTATTGGATGTTCTACCTCACGCGGGACATGGCCGAGGCCGTGGGCGTGAAGCGCCCCTACATGAATCTGAAGACCTACTTGGAATACAAGCAGCGCGGCACGGACACGCTCAAGGCACACGCGGAAGAGATTGCGAATCTCGCCGAGGACGAACCCGACAACGAGGAGGCAGAATCATGAGCCGTCCACCTTTGGTTCCTCCCCTGAAGTGTCAGGGGATAAAGACAAAGCTCGTCTCTGCGATTCAGAAGGTCGCCGACACGCGCGAATACACGCGATGGATTGAGCCCTTCTGCGGCTCCGGCGTCGTCGCCCTAAATGTGCAGCCGAAGAAGGCCCTGCTTTGCGATACGAACCTTCACATCATCAGCCTGTATCAAGACATCCAGAGCGGAAAGATCACTGCGGCGACGGTTAAGGAATTTCTGACCAGCGAAGGTGAGAAGCTCAAAGCTCAAGGCGAACCCTACTTCTACGAGGTGCGCACAAGGTTCAATGAATCGCCAACTCCCCTTGATTTCCTCTTCCTCAACCGGTCGTGCTTCAACGGCGTCATCCGCTTCAATCGGAAAGGCAAATTCAACGTCCCCTACTGCCACAAGCCCGAGCGATTCGCCCAGGCCTACGTCACCAAAATCACCAACCAAGTCCGACAAATCGCCGAGGTTCTGAGCACGGTAGATTGGACATTCGAAGTGCGCGACTTCCGCGAGACGCTCGCGCAGGCGGAACCCGGCGACTTTGTGTATGCCGATCCGCCTTACGCCGGTCGCCATGTGGACTACTTCAATTCTTGGTCGGACACCGATGAAGCGGCGCT
Source organism: Verrucomicrobiota bacterium (assembly GCA_031411235.1). GTDB lineage: Bacteria > Verrucomicrobiota > Verrucomicrobiia > Verrucomicrobiales > Verrucomicrobiaceae > JANOAR01. The sequence goes on from JANOAR010000051.1 coordinate 3,165, forward strand.
GGCGTCTTCTCTCGGCTCACTGCATTGCGACTTCTTGCTCTCGACTTGGCACAGCAACGAGTTCCGCAGCAACTCCGCGATCGATCTGGTTTGGAGCCGCGCCGATTTCCACATATTGAAGCGCGAGCACTTCTACCACGTGGGTTCCTCAGAAGACCTGAGGCACCCGATGATCGAGGCGCTTATTTCCAATTTCCCAATGGTGGAAGAGGTGCAGGTTGTCCGGCCCATCGAACAACCTTTGCTTTTCGCGCTAGAGCCAAGGCCATGAGGATGAAAGCAAACTTCGATGCCGGACGCACAATACCCAAATAAAAATTATGGCATTCAAATCAACAGCGCGAACGCACCTCTCGACCGATAGCCCGGAGTCACTTTTTGCGGACATAAAATCGAAGCAGATTCCGGGTCTGCTTACCCAGCAAGGTGACGTCTTGCGGGAATACGTGAGCAAGTTCGTTGATTCCCCTGATTTGGCCGCACAACTTCCTACGGGATCAGGGAAAACATTGGTCGCTTTGCTGATAGGAGAATGGCGGCGGCTCACGAGACAAGAGCGTGTGGTGTATCTCTGCCCGACAAATCAACTCGTCCATCAAGTGACCGACCAAGCGCGAAGCAAGTATGGCCTCGATGTTATCCCATTTACCGGTTCACGAGCAAAGTATTCTCTCGCGGACAAGACTCGCTACGCTGCGTCTCAAGCGATTGCCGTCACTTCATACAGCGCGCTCTTCAACTCGAATCCATTCTTTGAAGATCCGCACCTTATTATTCTCGATGACGCCCACGCTGCGGAGCAATATGTAGCCTCAAACTGGACAATCGAGTTGCGGCGACAGGATGAAGAAGATGCCGTGCTGTTTAACGCCATTGCGTGTGTCCTTCGCCCACTACTGGACGAACTCACGTTCCGTCGCTTAACATCTGGGCCGGAGGCATCCAGCGACACAAATTGGGTTGAAAAGCTCCCTGCGGAGAGGCTTCTCGAAATTGCTCCAACTCTTGAGGGCGTCATTGATTCAAATATTTCTGGGACGTCGGCTCGTTACGCATGGGAGGCCCTCAAGGGTCATGTCCATGCCTGCAATGTCTTCTTCACGCCTGAATGCTTAACAATTCGCCCATACCTCGCTCCGACGTTCAGCCATTCTCCTTTCCAACAGGCAACGCAGCGGATTTATCTTTCCGCGACTCCCGGCGAGGGCGGAGAGCTGGAACGCGTCTTTTGCCGAAGGAAGATTGACCGGCTAACTCCGCCTGCTGGGTCTCAGAAGCACACCATCGGTCGGCGGTTCTTTTTGTTCCCCGAATTGGCGTTGTCCGATGAAGAACAAGAATCCCTGGTTCTCAAATTAGCTGAAAGCGAAAGACTGCTGGTCCTCGTGGGGGACAACAAAACTGCTGAGGATTGGAAGACCGTGTTTCGAACGAAAACAAACGCGACGGTCTTCAGCGCGAGCGACATTGAATCGAGTAAACAAGGGTTCGTTCAATCGTCACCAGCCGTAGCAGTCCTCGCGAACCGATACGATGGAATCGATTTCCCTGGCGACGAATGCCGGAAAAGCATTCTGGTCGACATCCCCACGGCTACCAACCCCCAAGAAAAGTTTTTCATTACTAGGCTTGCAGCGAGTCGAGTCTACGACGCACGGATGTTGACCCGGATTATCCAATCATTTGGTCGATGCACGCGGAGTGCGACCGATTTCAGTCTAGTTGTGATTTTCGGAGACCGTCTGGTGTCGTATCTTGCAAAAAAGGATCGGCAGGTATTCTTTCACCCAGAGCTTCAAGGGGAGTTGCTATTTGGTTTAGAGGAGAGCAGCACCACGTCCGTTGCAAACACGGTCGAAAACATTCAGGCATTCTTGTCGCAGTCCAAGGATTGGAAAGGTGCTGAAGCACAGATTTATTCATACAGGGACCAAGTTACCCAGTCGAAGTTGCCAGGGTCAGACAATCTCGCGGCTGTCGTTGGATACGAAGTGCGCTTCGTCGAAGCGTTGTGGAACGGTGACTTTATTGGGGCATTGGATTGCTGCAAAAGTGTCCTCGGTGGATTGGTCGACCCGACTCTCCGAGGGAGTCGTGCTATCTGGAACTACTTTGCGGGAAGCATCGCGTCGCAACTTGCGAAACGCGGCACTGCCGGAATGGCCGTTCAAGCAGCGGCCCATTACCGGTCTGCTGCTGACGCTGTTCCAACCTTGTCTTGGCTTTACCAGATCGGACATGCGGCCACCGCTGCCGCAGGAGATGCCGTCACGATCCCTGAAGCGAACCAGCTTGATGGGATCGAAAGGAGTCTGCTGTCACTCGGTATCATGCACAGCCGAGACTACGACAAGAAGGAGGCGTCGATCCGAGCCGGGATTAACACAAAGGAAGGGTTTGAGCCTGCTCACCGCATGCTCGGAGAGCTGCTGGGATTCTCAGCAGGAAAGGTTGAAAGCCCGGGGAGTCCCGATCCTTGGTGGCGTCTAGCCGACATTGGGATTTGGGTGTTCGAGGATCACGCCGGGGCGCAAACAACTTCAAAGCTTTCAGTCACCAAGGCGCGCCAAGCAGCGACTCACGAGAACTGGATTCGAAGTAACCTTGTTCCACCAGCCACAACGCCAGTGACGCAGGTTTTGATTACACCAGTTTCAAAGACTGAGGAGGGCGCACTCTGCCACCTCCACAACGTCAAATTGTGGAAACTCAACGACTTTAGGCAGTGGGTCGAGACTGCGCTCTCCACGGTCAGGGAGCTTCGGAAGAATCTGACCGAACCTGGTGATCTTGAATGGAGGGCGATGGCTCTGGGAGTTTTAAGGCAGCACCGATTGACCGCAGCACTGATGGTTTCACACCTGCCAAACGGCATTGAGGCGCTGACTGAATAGCCGCGGGCCGCCGACAAGGCCACGGTGTCGATCTATTGTGAGAGCCGTATTTCCAAGCTCAGCCTGAACGCTACTGAGCTGCCGAAGCTCGACCCGGTGTTTGAGGCGATCTACGTGCGCAAACGCATGGGGCCGCAAGGCATCGGCAAGATCTACGGCCAGGGAAAGAACATCACCACTTACAACCTCGCCCGCATGAACATGATGCTGCACGGGGTGAAGGACACGGAGTTTGAAATCTTCCACGGCGACACCTTGACCAACGAGTGGGACACCCTGCGCGAGCTGAACTACCGCTGGGACCCCAGCGAGAGCATGGCCGACGACGTGCGCTTCAAGAGCCACGGCCTCGCCCCCAAGTCCGCCGCCGACTTCGCCTTCCTGCTGCACGGCTTCCACTTCCTGAAAGACGAAGGCGTGATGGCGATCATCCTGCCCCACGGCGTGCTTTTCCGTGGCGGTGCCGAGGAACGCATCCGCACCAAGCTACTCAAGGACGGCCACATCGACACCGTCATCGGCCTGCCCGCCAATCTCTTTTACTCCACCGGCATCCCGGTCTGCATCCTCGTCCTCAAGAAGTGCAAGAAGCCCGACGACGTGCTCTTCATCAACGCCGCCGAGCACTTCGTGAAAGGCAAACGCCAGAACCAACTGTCGGAGGAGCACATCGCCAAGATCATCGACACCTACAAGCACCGCACGGAAGCGCCCCGCTACTCCCGCCGGGTGGAGATGGCCGAGATCGAGAAGAACGACTTCAACCTGAACATCTCCCGCTACATCAGCACGGCGGTGGGCGAGGAGGAGATCGACCTGGAGGCGACGAACCAGACGCTGGTGGAAATTGAGGAGGCAGTTCAGGCGGCAGCGGCGAAGCACAATGCATTCCTGAAAGAGCTGGGCTTGCCGCTGTTGCCATCGTAGAGCGTAGGAGGAGCCGAAGCCTGCGGATGGGAGTGAGGACATTCGCTTCGCGGCTTCGCAGCTTGTCCGCCACTCAACCGCAGGCGGTGAAGCCGCTGTGGCGCAGTGAAGCGGGCTCGGAGGCCCGCGCTCCATTGCCATCGGTAAGACGGTGAACGACGCTCTTTTACCGGCAAGCCGCGCTTTTTTGAAATGCCTCTGCGCCACTACTTGATCAAGTTTAACGGACATTTTGAGTTTCCGGGTGTGCCCATCCGCCTTCTCGAACTGCCGCCGGGCATCACGACGCCCGAGCAAGTCGCGCCCGTGGTGGGGAAGTGATGTAGCCTTGTCCGTGCGGACGGGGCTTTGTCAGCGTGGCAGATGTTTTTCGATGAACTCAATGACCTGTTGTGTGGAGGCTGGCTTGGCGAGGAAGGGGAAGCCGCTGATGAGTCCGCCGCTGGCTTGCAGTTCTGCTTCGCGGACGGTGGCAGTGTGGAAAACCACAGCAATGTGCTTGAGCCGTGCGTCATTCTTGAGTCGATAGATGATGTCTGCACCATCAAGGTCGGGCATCATGACATCCAGCACGATGAGGTCGGGAATGAAGGCTTGAATGGTATCAAGAGCTAGCAGGGAATCGTTCTGCTCTTGGACTTCGTATCGCCCCGTGTCCTCCAGATTCATGCGCAGCAGAGACGTGAGGAAGGGTTCATCGTCGATGAGTAGGATGCGCTTTTTGGGCGGCGTGGTGGTGGTGTCGTTCATAGCTTCGGGATCAAGGTTTTGCAGCGGCTTTCAAGGTTATCGCGACGCATACTCCACCCTCGGGGCGGTTTTTTATCTCGATACGACCATTGTGCAACTCGACGATTTTACGGGTGACGGTGAGTCCCAGTCCCGCGCCTTTGCCCGAGGGTCTGGTGGTGAAAAAAGGCTCATAGATGAAGCCCATATCTTTCTCGGCGATACCATGCCCCGTGTCGGCTAACTCAATGATCACGGCTTCATCTCCAGCGCGAAACCATGCCTGACGCTGCCACCCTTCGCGCTCGCTGACGACGAAGGATTTCGGTGTGGTCGTGAGGGTAAGGGTGCCGCCCTGGGCCATGGCGTCGAAGGCATTGGCACAGAGATGGACGAGGGCTTCAACAATGAATCTTTTGTCGGCGAGAATGGCAGGTAGAACTGGGGCGAAATGCTTCTCGATGACAATGTTCTTCTCAGCTTGCAGGCGTGCCTCAAACTGTCCAAGCGCTTCATCTATGAGTTGATTGGCATCGGCAGGAGCCATGCCCATCTCGATGGGCGAGCAGGTGCGAATCATACCGTTCATGGTCTTCTCGATACGGCTCGCCCCATCGCGGATATAGCTCACGATGGTCTCTCGCATCTTGTCACTGAGCGGGCGCGGATTGGCCAGATAATCGGCAGCGAGCACGATCTGGCTCAGGGGGTTGTTGACTTCGTGGGCGATGCTGGATGCAAATCGAGACAGCGACTCGGCCTGCTCCAGGTGCTTGAGCGTTGCCGTTTCATGCTCGTAATCCCGAATAGGCGTAGAGGGTTCGTTTTTCATGGGGCGCACAAGGATGAGGGGCTAGCGAGGGGCTTTACGCTGAGAAATTTTACATGAGTGGGACGACTTCGCCCGTGGCATGGGCAATGCCTTTTTTGCGGCCTGCGACGAGGCCATTCATGACGACATTTGCCCCGACGAATGTCCCGCGAAGGACATAGGACTCGGCGATCTGTGCGCCCTGGGCGATGATGGAATGATCGCCAATGACGGCGTTGGGGCCGATGCTCGCACCGCTGATGGTGCAGCCATTGCCGATCCAACAGGGGGCGATAAGCGTGGTGTCCTGGGCGATGCGGCTATGATGGCCGACGATGACCCCAGGCGAGGCGACGGTCTCTAGTTCTGGCAATTGAGTGCCCCCCGTTTGCATTTCGTGGAGCCACTTTTTAATCATCGCAAAATAGGACTGCGCCGCAGGTTGGGCTGGCAGATAGGGCGTGATGATTTGGCCCTTTTTTAGCACGATGGCTCCCAGGTCATTGATGAAGGTGCAGGCTTCTTTCGCTTCGCTGGGCTGGCCTATTTGGACTTGGACGCGACGACACAGAGGATAGGTTGCATTGATGAAAGCCTGCAAGGCGGGGTCTTCCTTTTCGAGCCACAAACGCATGGTGGAGTTGCTGCGAAAAAGCGCATCCATCCAGTGCTCGATGACGCGGCGATGGCCGATCTCCCAGAGCATGAAGGGGGTGCCGTCGATCCAGGAATCGGTGCGGTTCGGAATGAAGGTGTCGCAGATCATCGGGAGTCGAAAAGCTTAGTTGCCGCCACGATTTTTGAGCGCCACTGGGACGGTCATTAGCAGGATTTTCAGATCGAGCCAGAAGCTCTGCTGGGCGGCATATTTGAGATCGAGTCCGATGGCTTCATCATGCGTCAACTTGCTGCGATTGCTGATCTGCCAAAGGCCCGTGAGGCCTGGTTTCACGTTGTGGCGCAGTAGATCGCGTGGGGTGAAGTCGGCGACCTCCCAGATCGCGAAGGGCCGTGGCCCGACGAGACTCATCTCGCCAGAGATGATGTGGAAGAGCTGCGGCAACTCGTCGATGGAGAACTTCCGCATGAACTTGCCAAACGGCAGGATGCGCGGGTCGTTGGGATACTTTTCGGTGCGCGAAAATTTCAACAGCGCCATGCGCAGCTTGAGCACCGACTCATCCTCAGGATTGACGAAATTGCCTGCGGTCTCGTTGATTTTGTGCTGCTGAATCTTCTTTTCGATCGCCTCGGCATCACGGCGCATGGTGCGGAATTTCATCATTGGGAACAGGCGGCCATTTTTACCGACACGCGAGCCTGCAAACGTAATGGGGCGACCATCCACGATGAGAATGGTCAGGGCTGTGATGATTAACAGTGGCGAGAGCAGCAGCACCATCGTGAGGCCACAGACAAGGTCGAGAGCACGCTTGGCACCTGTATTTAAGCCGTGGCGCAGGTGGTGGTGGAAGAACAGGGCGCAGGCGGCCCATCGCTGGGTCAGGCTGGGCTTACGAGGTTGGTCGATCATGGGCAAAGGGTGGGAGAACTCGATCCGTGGTTTGTTTTAAGAGGCTAGCACGGGCTGCGATGAAACGTCGAGAGAAGAGTTCATCGCATTCACAAGGCATACTCCAGAGGCTACTCGGGCACGGCTTCCGCTTTGCCTTTTTTGCGCAGCAGAGGCAACAGGGACTTTAGACCGTGCAGCGAGCGACGACCTGCGGGCAGCATCCATAACGTGGCAGCAATGACGAGCAAGGTCAGCACCGTTGCGATGATGAGGCCAACCACGGGGTGCTCGATCCCTGCGAAGCGGCGAAAGGCGATGACGCTGGCTAGCGCGACCAACGCAGCGCTGAGGAAGGGGGCGGCGGTGGAGTAGATGTCGCGTGTTTTAACCGGGCCTGCTCGCCCCGCAAACCACAGCACTACGGGCGTGCGGATGAGCAGGCTGGAGAGGGCGAACGACGCCGCGACGCCCTTGGCTCCCCATTGCACACCGATGCAGATGGCGGTGATCAAGACGACACCAGAGATCAGCTCGGCGTAGAGCATTTCGCGTGTGCGGGCCTGTGAAATGAAGAGGTAACTCGTCGAGTAGCGCACGGGCTCTGCGAGGGCCATGATGCCTAGCCACATGAAGATGTCGGCGGCTTCCAGCCATTGTGCGCCCAGCACGACTCTCACCACCCAATCCGCCGCGCCGATGGTCACGACCACGACGGGCAGAGTCAGCAGAGCGACGGCCTGGAGCACCATGCCGTAGGCTTGGCGGTACTTGTCTGCGTCACCCGTCATGCGACTCAGCATCGGGATGGCGACCTCGCCGATGGGCGCATTGATCTGCGAAAGGGGCATCACCAGAAGCTGATAGGCACGCATGTAGAAGCCCAACTGCTGGCTACCCCAGATGCGCCCGATGAGGACGTTGTCCACGTTTTGAATCCAATAACTGGTCATGCGAAACGCGGCAAGATTGCCCCCAAAGCCCAACATTTCGCCCACACCACACTCGCGCACCCAGCGTCCAGGCCGCCAGCCGCAAGCGATCCATGAGGCGATGGCTGAAACGCCCAACAGGCTCAACTGAGTCCCCACCAAGGCCCAGTAGCCGTAGCCCAGCCAGGCCATCACCACGCCCGTGCTCGTGCCGATGGCGAGCGCGATGAGGTCGATGCTCATCACCGTGCCGAAGCGCATCTGCCGCCGTAGCAACGCCTGATGCTGCACCGAGATGCCTGAGAAAAGAAAGCCCCAGGCGAGCATCGCCGTCACCACTGCTAGCTCTGGTTCATGGTAAAAGGCTGCTACGAGGGGTGCGGCAGCGAGGGTGAGCAGGGCTAGCAAGAGGCCAAACCCAGCATTGATCCAGAACAGCGTGCTCACTTGCGCGTGGGTGATTTCTGGGCGCTGCACGGTGGCTGCGGAGAGGCCGAGGTCTTTGAAGATGATGAGAAAGCCAACGATGCTGGTGACCATGCCGACGAGGCCAAAGTCGTGCGGTGTGAGCAATCGCGCCAGCACCACCATGTTGATGAGTTGGAAGATAAACTTGCCGCCCTGCGCCAGCATCGTCACCGCACCACCACGGACGGCTCTACCTTTGAGGTCTTTTTGCAGATTATCAGTGCTCAGGAAGCGCTCTGGGCTGGTATCGGGTGCGGCTGAGTTCATGCGGCTGGAGATTAAAAATAGCGAACCACACGCACGCCGACTTGGGTGCGATCTGCATCGCCTACGTCGTCGTTTCTGACACGTCGTCGCCACTGCCAGAAGAGTTCGAGATTGAATCGGTTGAGCTGCTTATCCGCATCCTGGCGGTAGCCGAGGGCGATACGTGTCGTGGGTTCAAAATCACGCCGACCCGTATCATAGAGCCTCCGAATGAACTGCAACTCGCTCGTGGTGTAGAGATGTGGGCTCCAGTCATGGGTGACGTCTGGGCCGAGGCGCAGCTCTTGATACAGTGCGCCCTGTTCGATGATGGAGGGCTCGTTGCTGAGACGCAGACGAGCGCTGATGAGCGTCTTCTCCTGGGCCTGCCAGCGCAGTGCGGCGACGGCCACTGGCGTCGTCTCGCCAGCGCGTGGCAGCGTTCGCTCGAACTCGCGCCACTCGACGCCGACGCGCGAGGTGAGGCTGAGCTTCACCGTGGGCTTCCATTCAAAAGTGAGCAGCGCCTGCTGGTAATTCTGCACGCCCGTTGCGGCCTGATCGAAGAGAATATGCCCGATCTCAGTGCCCAGACCGAGCTTAGATTTCATCGTCGCAGCCCAGTCTGCACCGAACTCACCGATCCAGGCCGAGCGGTTGGAGAAGCCCTCGCCCACGGTGATGTCACGATACGTGCCTCTAGCTTTGAGCGTCGTCTTTGGCGTAAGTCGATACTCCAGCAACCCAGAGGCTTCGAGCAAAGTAAAGGTATCCTCGGGCGAGCTATCCTCGGTGGAGGACAGCAATCGCTCGTCATAATCCAATCGCAGCAGCACGCGCGAGACTTCGCTCACACGCCCCACCTCGCCCAAGAAATGCTGCGGGCGCTCCGTGATTTCTTCATTGATGAGGAGGTGCAGAGTCGGCACATACAGCAGATCGGCATAGTATTTGGACAAGCGCGACGGTCCGCCAATCCAGGCCTGTGGATCGCCCAGGTTAAGGCGGATGATCGGTGCCAGTTCAAAGATCGTGTCTCCCACAGCTCGGTCGTTACTGACGAAACTAATGTTGTCCGTGTAGAGCACCTCGGACTGCAAGCCGAGGCTAAGTTGCAACGCCCCATCACCACCCACACTCCCCGTCGAAGGCGGCAAACCCGACGACGACGCAAAGCCACGCCAGCGGCGGCGTTGCAGCGTCATATCCGCATCAGGATCCGCGAGGCGACGCAGCGACGCTGGCCGAGTGACGGCGACAGCCTCGGCGGCGGGGAAAAGAGGTGAAACCTCGATCCAAGGCGAACCATACGGCGACAACGAAACGCCCTCGTCGAGGGCCTGCGCAGGTGGCAAGGGTAGCACCACCGAGGGAGGCTCAGCCGCCACTCCGACGGTGCCTAGAAGCACTCCAAAAATAATCTGCCCAAGAGCGTCGCGAAGATCCACAGCGTCATTAAGGCGGAGGGCGGCGGAATTCGTCAAGACTTTTCACGACCTTGGCTGAGTTAGGATTGACACTGCTCTAGCCATCCAGTAACCACGATCCCATGAAGTTCCCATTCACGTTCTGTTTGCTGGGTATCAGTCTCTTTATCCTGGCCTCAGGATGCACCACGAAGCATGGCTCCGAAGCCCGGCTATCATTGCCGCCTGCCCCACCCGCGACGGGCGACCACTATGGCATCCACCCTGGGGATCTGCTTACCATCAGCTTTGCGGGTGAACCCGATTTGACTCAACAGGTGCGAGTGGACTGGAATGGCATGATCAATATGCCCACACTAGCCGCCGATGGCAGCGCTGAAATGAAGGCCTCAGGGCTAAGTCCTGCGGCCCTCGCCACACGCTTGAGCGCCTTTGCCATGGAGAATAAAATGCTCGTCAACGCGCGCGCTCAAGTGCTCGTCAGCGAGTATGCCAGCCAGGCCTACGTGGTGCTGGGCCAGGTCACCCAGCCAGGGCGTTATAACTTCCCACGCGGCCTGCCACCGCATCTCGCCGTCGAAGAAGCCATCGCCTTGGCTGGAGGATACACTCGGCTAGCACGACAGTCGCAGGTGCTGATCAAGCGTGGAACCGATGTTTATAGTGTCGATCTAACTAAGCTCGCGACACAATCGGGTCATCCCCCCGTCATCATCATCCCAGGGGATGTCATTACCATTGGTGAGCGCCTATTCTGAGTAATTACCGAACAGCATATTGGTCTGGATAATGCTCAATTAAGCAACCCTCAAATCCCCCAACAAGTATGCCAGAGCCTAGAGTCTCATTTGTTATCCTGCTGGACGAGCAACTTCGCAGCCAACAGGTGGAGCCCTGCATCCGCGAATTTAAAGCGGGGGAAGTCATCTTTGAAGAAGGCGACCCCGGTGATGGGCTCTATGCCATCCTGGACGGCATGGTGAGAATTTCCACCTATGTTAGCCAGTCGGCTAGCCATGTGCTCACCGAATTCAAAAAGGGGGATTTTTTTGGCGAGATGTCCATCATCAACAACGCCCCTCGTTCGGCCTCGGCAACGGCGCAGAGGGACAGCCGACTTGTATTCGTCTCGACTGAACAAATGACCGAATTGATGGAGCAATCGCCAGAGATTGTCTTCGCGCTGTTACGCGCTTTTAGCCATCGTATGCGCGAGTTCAATCGCCAATTCGCACATGAGATGCTCGAAGCCGAGCGGCTATCTCTCATGGGTCGCTTCGCCCGCTCCATCGTTCATGATTTAAAAAATCCGCTGAGCGTCATCGTGCTCGCAGGTGATGCCGTAGCGTCCGAAAATGCCAGCTTAGAGCTGCGCGTTTTTGCCCAGAAGCGCATTCATCAGCAAGTGGATCGACTTACCCACATGCTTAACGAGCTGCTACGAGTGAGCGAAGGAGCCACCGCTCATGCGATGGAGCCGACGCCATTTGCCAGTTACTTTCAGGACATACTGCAAGAGACGCGGGAAGAATTGACCAGCAAAAATGTGCTGGTGGAAGTGCAGACTTCAGTCCCCAATGTAACCCTGCTGCTCAACACCAAGCGGCTGAATCATGTGTTCTTCAATCTCTTCAACAACGCCGCCGACTTCATGCCCGACGGTGGTCGGATCATGATTAGGCTCGAAAAAAACGCCCGAGAAATCACCATCGAAGTCGAGGACACCGGGCCCGGATTCAAACCCGAAATCGTGGACAACTTATTCACGCCCTTCTTCACTCATGGTAAGACAGATGGCACAGGCCTTGGCCTCTCCATTTGCAAAAACATCGTCGAAGACCACGGCGGCCGTATCTGGCCGCGACTAGAAAAAGGCCGTGGCGGCATCTTTTGCTTCTGCCTCCCCCTCAAAAATAAGGCCTGATACTGAGCGAGGCTGTCCACCAAAGAAGGCCGCACCTGGCCGCACAAGCTGCTGTTCGATGAACGCAGCTGCGTCTCCTACCCCGACGCCACCCAAGCCCCCGATGGCCGCCTCTACAACGCCTACGACCATGGCCTCTACGAGCCCAACGAGAAGCAGGTGCTGGCGAGCATCGTGCGCAAAGAAGACATCCGTGCGGGCAAGCTGGTCTCGAAGGACGCGCGCGCCCAGCTCGTCGTGAATAAAGCCACGGCCTACGGCAACTCGAACGACCTGAGGCGAGAGGCCGCGAAGAAGAGCAAGCAGTGAGGTTCAACACGGCTGGCCGTCATAGGGGCGCTCGTAAAACGTGCTTCGCCTCTCCGTGATCGATAGATCAAATGAGATCAAGACCTGGACTAGTGCCCCGTCCATGTCCGTGACCCTCCGATTGCATCTCCGGCTCCATGAGCCGTGTTCTCCGACATCTTTATGCAAGTCAATAAAGGTCTTGCACCGATGGCGGCATTTTTGCTAGCTTCATGCGGTATCGTAAATGCCCAAACGCCATGAAATACTCTACAATTCTTCTCACTATCGCTCTGTCTGTAAGATTGGCTGCAGCTGGTGATCTCGGCCTGACATCGGAGCAGATGAAATCAAAATATGGGAAACCAGACTTTTCCATGTCCTTGGGCAAATATAGCGGCAAAGAAATGACGGGGTATCACTTCGTGGTGGGAGCGTATCCTATCATTTCAACAACATGCAAAGTCGTTGAAGGCATTGTTGTAGGAACAAAATATGAGGCATCGAGCGAAGTTCCATTTACCCCCACGGAGATTTCAAAATTTCTCGACGTGGCAGGGCCTAATTTGAGTTGGTCAATTGAAGCCAATAAATCCCGAAATGGAGTCTATGGCGTAAGACTTAAAAGTGTCGACGGTTCGGTTGGCTATATTGTTAGAACACCAAATCGGATGACTGCAACCTACGATTTCGGTGGCTGGCTCATGCAACAGCAAAAATATGAAGAAGAACGAAACAAACTTCCGTGGTATAAGCGACTGTTTTGATTGATGTGGCCTATGCCTGCGAAGACTCTCATAAAACCCAAATCTGTCCATGATTCACCTGTTTGACTAGCAATACGGCATGCCTTCGCTTGAAAATTTCCTAACCAACGCCAAGTTCGAGTTGAACCACATCTATACGGAACGGCCTGCGTTTCGGAATGGAGGCAGAGACGAGGGTTGGTTTTGCCGAGAGCATGCGATACATACGTTTTTTCTTCTTCGTCTCTTTGGTGAACATACTGCGAAAATAGAAACAGGCCATTTTACAGTGCGATTGCCGGAGGCTGGGATTACCTCGCACGGTTCGGACGCGGATCATGCGTGGTGTGCAACCCATGCGATAGAACCAATCGATCTGAGCATGACTTTCAAATTCCATAGCGGCTTTCCACAATTAGTGAAACCTGTTATTGGTGAAAGCATTAATTCATCGTATGCAATATCCTATTTTCGCGACGAGTCTCAATTTATAAGGGCAATGGAAGGGGATAGCTCCGCAGTGCTCTACCTGCCACAGAGCGAAGTAAAAGAGCCAGACGCCCTTTTGGATCACCCAGAGCACTTTCTCTTTGACTCTGGTCTTGGATCTTGGTTGCAGCTATATGGTGCGGACGGCTTCGCGCAAATCACCCTTCATGCATACAAGGTAGCTATGTCCCACACTAAATCGTTGACTACATTACCTCCAGATAAGGCGTTCTCCCACATTCGTTCACGATATTCCGCTGCTAGGTTACACATTCGCAAACACCTAGCCGGGGCTGAGTGAGCAATGTATAAATTGAGACGCTCAGAGTGTTCTTCAGTGATGGGACTGGAAAGAGCGACGCGGAACTGGTTACAACAATGGAGCATCCATGTGATCGGATTCGATTGATACCTCCACACTGTCGGAAGGAAAATCCCTGCCGTCAGGCAGCGTTAAGCGGGAAAACAATTCTTTAAGCCGCTTCACCTTCTCAGGGTTGTTTGAGTGCGGGCAGAAGTAAAGGTTGGTTCCAGGCACCGGCAACGAACTGTATGGCGTTCCTTGGGCTTGGTTAAGAAATGCTTCATCAGGATGATCCGATAACGGGTAGCGAATTACTGGCAACTCGGTCAGTTGCTGTTTCATCGGCTCGCCGAATTCGCGGATGAGTTCGACTACAAGTTTGAGAACTATGTCGGTAGCACGTCCTCCAGATATAGTCTGCACCTTCCGATCCACATCCAATGCCCCCCAGTCGATCACGATTTTTAGTTTTCCCCCAGGTGTGCGAGGGCCATTCTCATCACTATCCCGTTCTGCATCTGACTGCCCATCGCTTGCGGAGTTTCGTGAGTCGTCCACAACACCATCGGCAGGGTATTGTGCGGGATTCACGTATATCCGCCGAAGATATTCCTGGAAGTGCGGCGCTAGTCGCTGCATTTCGCCACGATTTGCATGACACTCGGGACAAATCAGGACTCCATTTTTGAGCGCCGTGATGCCTCCAATCGTGTGCTCGATGACATGATGGACGTGGGCTTCACGAAATGGCACCCACCGCCTTGGCCGCTCGCAACCGGGGTTCTGGCACAGCCCACGATCGCGGTTCCAGATGACCTCTCTTTCGAGGGGATCGAAACGGCGGTTCGGATCGCGTTGATTGAGCCTGATTTTGGAATACACCTCGGCGAGTAGGAAGGAGTGCCTGATCCGGATTACATCCGCAGTGTCCGAACCTGACCCTGACAATAATCTGCCGAATCGCTCATAGTGAGGAAGTGACTCATGATTTTGTCGGTAGTGAAGCCTGGCACTTGCCACTTCTTGTTTGAACGAAACTAATGCGCTTACTACGTCCTCGCGCCAAATCGGCACATAGTTTCCCTCGTGCAGTGAGTCCACGAGCAGAGCGAGATGAAACGCCATTTGAAACGACATGGGCGTTCCCTCCCGTAGGCTCTCAAATCCTGGTAGCTGAGCAACGAGGTCAAGCAGATGAACAACACGTCGCGCGCCTGGATCACCTTCTCCCAGATCGAGGTTTTCCATGTAGAACTCGTTAATCGTCTTGCCCTTGAGATCAATGAAGTCCACCTCCGACCGTTCGCGAACCATGATTGTCATTGCCAATCCGGCGAAGAACTTGCGGACCTCAGCAAGTCCATCCACATAGTGGTCGCCGTCATCTACGGAGAGAACGCGAGAGCGAGGGAAGAGATTGAAGAAGCGTTTTGGACTGGAGAGCGGATGACCTGGTTTGCCAGCGTGTCGAATAACAAAGTTGGAAAAGTCGCCGGGCCAAGCGTCTCGCTTTTCCTGTGCGGTCAACGGAGTTCCCGCTTGCAAGCGGATAAACAGGTCGCGCACCTCATTACGGTGCTCCGCAGTCATTTGGACAACAAGCAGTTCCCGATCGAGCAAACGATCCCTGTCATCGAGTGTGAGTTCTTCAAATTTCTTTCCAGTCCATGATGGCAGCTCTGCTGGCCCAACAGGAAGAACCGTTCCCGGTTTGGCTTTCTTCGGGTTCGGCAGGGAAAATTCGTTTTGCCGATAAGCCACGATGGCGGCGAGCCGTTGCTGTCCATCGACGAGCCAAGCTGTCTTTTCGACCTCGCCTGTGTAGTTGTTCTTTCTCTCCTCCAGGTGTACGTAGAAAAGAGGAATCTGGTAGCCACGCAGGAGGGAGTCGATGAGTCCCTGTTTCTGCGGCAAACTCCATTTCGTGCCTCTCTGGTATTCAGAGTTGACGCGTAACTCGCGCCCCAAATAGGCATCAGCCAGATTTTGCAGCAAGCGGGTCTTCAGTTCAGATTTCATTGTGATCGTAGGCTTGAGGCAGTCGGTGAACGGCGCTCATTTTTTCTAGTGCAGCGAGCAAGGCGACAAATGCTTCTGGCGGAACGCCAGCATTCCAGCAGATGCTGGCCCTTGGCAACTTGGCTTTTCTTCTCATCGTCCTCATGCATGGTTTTCGCCGTCTGCTGCCACCTTATTGATCCATCCTCGTGAGCGCCAAAGTCTCCCTGTCCAAATCATTGGCCAAGGTCGTCGCCAAACGACCTGCCTCAGTCGCCCTCGGGCTGTCCAAGCCGTTTCTCTTGAAACCATACGCTCAGCATGGCAGCATCCTTAGCATGAGCACGAAAGTCTTGGAACAGTCCGTCACTGACTTGCAACGCCGCGTCGTTGAGATCGAAAACAAACTGAGCGCCCAACCTCGCGAGGGGTGGCAGAAGGTCGTGGGTGCCGCGAAAAACGACACCCACTTCGCGGAGGCCATGCGGCTGGGTGCAGAGTGGCGGAAGCAGGCGAACAAGGAGGACTGGTGAGTCCGATGTTCGTCGTGCTCGATACCAATCATTTTGCCGAGCTGGTGCATGACACAGTCCTCGGAGAGCGACTGAAGCAACGGTTCGTCGAGCGTAGCGCCCAGGTTTTCACCACCATCATCACGGCACAGGAGGTGACTGAGGGCTGGTGCGCTTTCATACGCAAACAGAAAGCCGGGAGCGCGAAGCAGATTCACGGCTACCAGCAATTTCAGCACAGCCTTGAACTCTTGATGGAGTTCACCGTTCTCGCCTTCGACGAACAGGCGGCGGGCATTTTCCTGAATCTGCGCCGGGACTTCCCACAAGCCGGAACCCAAGACCTAAAAATCGCGGCGGTCTGCCTCGCGCACGATGCGACCGTGTTGACGCGCAATCTGTCGGATTTCAACAAGGTGCCTGAATTGCGCGTCGAGAACTGGCTGGATTGATTTTGGGGAAATGCGCACTGCCAGTCATTGATTTTCAACTCACCAACCCATACCCCACTCCACCATGTTCGGCATACGCTTCATCAAGATCGCTCCACCATGCACGTCATTCAATACAGCGGCGAAGGCTCTGTGTAGAGAGGCAAGCCGCTAACTGGCTGTGTTGCTGCGCGATGACATTGACCTCAAATCAGTCGTTTAATCACACGATAAACTTGGGAAACAGAAGCACAGCTTTGTTTGTCGCTACTTCAAATGCCGCCATAGAAAATCTGCACGCAAGCGCGAGCCATAGGATGTCTCTGCTGAGCCATGTCCTGTGCCGATGATGGGCATGAATTCAAATTTTTTACCTGCGCGTTGCAGGGCACCTACCACTTGCATTGTTGTCGCGGGATCAACGTTGGTGTCCATCTCGCCGACGAGAAGCAGTAGATTGCCTTTTAGCATGGGGGCATCTTCGACGTTGGAGTTACGGGTGTAACTTTCATCCACGGGCCAGCCGAGCCACTGCTCGTTCCACCAGATTTTGTCCATTCGATTGTCATGGCAGCCGCAGTCAGCGACGGCCACTTTGTAAAAAGTGTTGTAGCTCAGTAGCGCCCGCATCGCACTTTGACCACCTGCACTGCCGCCACAAATGGCCACTCGATTCAAGTCCATCCAAGGGCGTGTTTGGGCCGCTGATTTGATCCAAGCGATACGATCGGCGAAGCCTGCGTCGGCGAGGTTTTTCCAGCAAACATCGTGGAAGACTTTGCCACGATGATTGGTGCCCATGCCGTCGGCTTTTACGACGATGAAGCCTAGTTCGGCCATCTCGTGCAACCTGCTGAGCAAGCCAAACTCCTTTGGCACGAAGGCGCTGTGTGGCCCGGCATAAACATCTTCCACAACGGGGTATTTTTTCTTTGGGTCGAGGTTTGAAGGCACGATCACGATGCCATGAATGTCTGTTTGCCCGTCGCGTCCCTTTGCTACCAATCGCTGGGGCATAGACCACCCTGTTCTTATCAGAGCCTCGGCATCGCTGTGCTCCAGATCGCAGACGTGATGCCCATCGCTGCTGCTACGCAATTCAGTCACTGGTGGCGCATCGATGCGCGACCAGGTGTCGATGAACGTGGAGTGATCGGGTGAGAAGGCCACGCTATGTGTGCCATCGCCTTCGGTGAGTTGTAGAAAGCCACTGCCATCGAAATTCACACGGCAGAGATGCAAATGATAGGGGTCTTCACCAGCACGCAGACCAGCGGCTTTGAACCATACCTGCCGCTTTGTTTCATCGACTTCGACGACCTCGCGCACCACCCACTTGCCTCGCGTGATTGGGTTTTTCGGTTGGCCTGTCTTTATATCGTAGAGCCATAAGTGCGCCCAGCCATCGCGCTCGCTTGTCCAGATGATTTCATGCGTCGCATCGAGCCAATGGCGGCCTGTCTTCGTGGTGTAGTCGATGAAGGTCTTGCTGCTCTCCTCGACCACGCAGCGTGTTGCCCCTATGGCTGCGTCGATGGCGATGATGCGATAGAGTTGGTGGCCACGTTGATTGTAGTTCACGTAGCATTCGTTGCTTTTAGGTGCCCAACGTAGCTCTAGTTTCCCATCGGGAGCGAAGGCTTGGGGCATGAGCTTATCATCCACGACGATGGCTTTTCTCTCCGCCACACGCACCAGCGCCAGCCGAGGCTGGGGTAGCTCATCGCCTGCTTTGTAGTAGTTCAGGGTGTGGACGTTGGGCTGCAAGTGATCTTTGGGCGAAGACTCAATGTATGTAATATCATGCCGCGCTGCGAGGCGTACTCGATGGGCGATAAAGGACGCTGAGTCATTCGCCCACGCCAGTATTGGCGAGTAGGTATCCTCGGCGCGGCCATCGGTTGTCAGCGGTAACGTCTTCCCATTCTGCACGAGGTACAGGTTATGATTGTGCAACACCACACGGTTCTTGCCATCGGGCGACAGTGAGCCTTGCGAGGTCTTGGGCTTGTCTTCGCTTTCTTTGATGAACGTCATGCGCTGGTTGATCACTGCCTCTAGGCCATCTGCCACCGCTTCGTACTGGGCCACTGGCTCAGCCGTTTTCCCCATCAAGACAAAGACGTGCCCGACGAAGGTATGCTGCTGCATCGTCGCCCCTGGTGCCAGCGTGCCATAACCCACAGGCTGGCCCTTGCGTGGTACCCAGAACAGACGCAGCGGCACTTCTAGCCTGTTGGTGAAGGTGATGCTTGTCTCTTGATTCGAGTCCACCGAGCGCTTCATTTTTTGCGCCACAGAGGTATCGACGAGTGCGGCTTGAACTTTGGGCAGCACCAGTTCTGATACCACGCTCTCAGCCAGCACGCAGCGCCACTGCCGCCGAGCATAGCTGAAAGTGATCGCCTTGCCGCTTTCGACGATGGCTAGGTTTTTCAAGTCTAAGCGCGAGGCTTGAACATTCGCGACGCTCGCAGCGGTAAGCGCGGCAGCCACGCTCGCATGGTCGAAAGCCCCACGCCGCGTCCCCTTCGCTACATCGACAAAGACATACTCCCAAGCCTCCGCTGCTGTCTGCACGCGATAGATCATCTGCTGGTTATCCGCTGACCACACAGGTGCGATCGTCGTGCGGTAGAGCGTGTTTTTTGTCCGCTCTTTCAGAGTCAGCGCGCGGTCATACTCGGCGTCGAAGTTACCTGGAGCCGTTTCTCCGAGGCTGGCGCTGAGCGAACAAAGACAGGCTATGAAAGGTATCGCTCGGTGTATCATGGGGGTCATGCAGGGTAGCCAGCTACGAACCTAATTGCGAGCATCGCGCAACGAAGTCTAATGCTTGCGATTGCATCCACCAAGCCCTCTGCCATGCTGGCACGACTCGTCTCGCCAGACTCGCTTGGAGCCATCGCGCTCCCTTTCCCTATACCCACCTGCTCCACATGCTTCTAGAACTCACTCAACTGCTCCAAGTCCAAGAGCGCGACCAGCGCATGACCAAGCTCAAGCGCGATCTCCGAGACATCCCCACTCTGCAAGCACGGGCCAAAGACCAACTCGCGGGCGATCAGGCTGCCTGTGACGCCGCGCTCGCCGCGATGCGCGATGTGGAGATCAAAATTAAAACCATTGAGCTCGATGCCCAGACCCGGCGCACCAGCATCATCAGGCTCAAGGAACAGCAGTTCAACACGCGCAAGAACGATGAGTTCCAAGCCCTCGCCAACGAGGCCGTTCGTTATGAAAAGGAAGTGAGCGCTATCGAAGACAAGCAGCTCGACATGATGGAAAAACTTGAAACAGCCAAGGCTGTGCTCAAGGACGCCCAGGCCAAACTAGCCACCACCCAGGGCCATGTGAATGATGAACTCGTCGCCCTCGAAGAGCGCGGAGCCAACATCAACACCCGTATCGCCGAGCTGAAAAACGAGCGTGCCGAGCTGCTCGTTCCTATCGCCGAGGAGACCATGGAAATCTATGACCGCCTGATGAAAGGCAAGAACAACGCCGCCATAGTCGTCGCCGAAAACGGCACCTGCGGCGGCTGCCACATGAAGCTCGTCACCCACACCCTGCACAGCTTGAAGGCCAACCAAGGCTTCACCTACTGCGAGCAATGTGGGCGTATCCTTTATTTTGCGTGAGGTCGGATGGGGAAGGGTTGATGGTGGGTAGTTGATGGTCTGAAACTGAACTCCTTGGATAAGTTGGAAGTGTAACTCGACTACTGCTCTCGAAGCTGATGGATTTTCAGGCTATCAACCATCAACTAACCCACCATCAACCCGCCCCCCCTCCGCTGCCATGACCCGCTCCTGCCTCGCCCTGTTCTTGATGTTCACCCAGCCGCTCCTCGCCGAAGAAGCTGCCACTCCACAGCAGCTCTTCAAGCAAGGTGTCGAGAGCTTCATGGAGGCTAAAATCGCCGACTCCGTAGCAGCGTTTGATAAGCTTATCGTGCTCGTCCCCGAGCAGAAACCCCAGCTCTGGCAGCGTGGTCTTTCTCTCTACTACGCCGATAAGTTTGCCGATGGACGCGAGCAGTTCGAGACGCATCAAACCGTGAATACCGCCGATGTGGAAAACGCCGCGTGGCACTTCCTCTGCGTTGCTCGGCTTGAAGGCGTCGAGGGCGCAAGAAAACACTTCATCCCCATCGAAGGCGACAGCCGCATCCCTATGCGCGAGGTGCATCAACTCTTCGCCGGGAAGGGCAGTGAAGAAGCCGTGCTGAAAGCCGCCGAAGCAGGCGATGAGGACGCCGAAAAGAAGAACCAACGCTGCTATGCCCACCTCTACCTCGGTCTCTACTACGAAGCCCTCGGCGACATGGCCAAAGCCAAGGATCACATGAAAAAAGCCGCCACCGACTACGCCATGCCCCACTACATGGGAGCCGTCGCACGCGTGCATCTAAAGGTGCGCGGCTGGTAACTGGTTGATGGCCTGAAGTATAGGGGTAGGGCACGAGGTTCTCCACCATGCGGATGGAAAGCCACGGCGGTGGCATGGCTTTAGTTTAAGGCTATCAACCCTCAACCCAACCACCCTCAATTTTCAAAGCACCGCCTTCTTCACCCGGCCAAAACCATCGCCGAGGAATCGCCTTGCCAGCTCTTCAAACTGTTCGGAGTAGTCCGTCAGATAAATATCCAGCGAGGGCTTTGCTTTCGCTGTGCGCAGCAGCTCTGCGGTTTCCAGCGCCTTTTGAACATGGGCCGCACAGGTCGAGGCCGAGTCCACGAGTCGCACCTTGTTGCCGACGATGCGGCGCAGTATCGGCATTAGCAATGGGTAGTGCGTGCAGCCTAGCACCAGAGTGTCGATACCGTGATCCAGCATCGGCTTTAAATACTCGCGTAGCACCGACTTCAAGGCGGCGTGTTCTGTCCAGCCTTCCTCGATGAAGGGCACCAGCAGCGGCGTCGCCCGAGCCTCGGTGATGACATCGGGCCGCTTCATCGCGATGGCGTGCTGATACACACAACTGCGCACCGTGCCCGCTGTGCCGATGATGCCCACGCGCTGCACGTCGGCATCTGCCAGCGTCGCCTCCACGCCTGGCTCCACCACGCCGATGATCGGCACGCGGAACGTGTTCTGAAGATGCGGCAGCGCATGAGCCGTTGCTGTGTTGCACGCTACCACCACCGCCTTCACTGCATGGCCCACCAGAAACTGCGTGTCCTCCGTGGCAAAGCGCCGGATCGTATCCGGTGACTTCGATCCATAAGGCACGCGAGCGGTGTCACCGAGGTAGATGATGGACTCGTTGGGCAATAGCTCGCGAAGGGCGCGAACCACGGTGAGACCACCGACGCCTGAGTCGAAGACACCGAGCGGAGCATTGGAATCAGTCGTCATCGGATTGGGCGGAGCGAGGGTTGGGCAAAGGTCATGGGGGAGGAACCACGGATGAACACGGATAGGCACGAATGACGGAAAATGTCATCTGAACAGCCAGTGCGTTTATTGCCCAAAAGCCTTCCCATTGGTGATCCTTCGTGTTCATCCGTGGTTGCCCCAAGTGACCCATCGAGCCACCCACAGCTCTGTCACCTTCCGTGTATGAGTTCCACGATGATCGCCTTCTGTGCGTGCAGCCGATTCTCCGCTTCGTCGAAGATGACAGCGGCGTGCAACTCCATCATCTCATCGGTGATCTCTTTCCCCCGATACGCAGGCAGGCAGTGCATGATGATGGCTCCTGAATTGGCGTGTGTCATCAGCGCTTCGTTGATCTGATAAGGCTTCAATATTTCGATGCGCTCGACGCTTTCGGCTTCCTTGCCCATGCTCACCCAGACGTCAGTATAGACGACATCGCAGCCTGCCACGGCCTTCGCCGCATCGGCCTCGACGCGCACTGTATTACCTGGCACAGCACTCATGAAACTCTCGGCTGGCTGGAAGGCCTTGGGCGCACCGATCACCAACTCGAAGCCCAGGCGAGCGCTGGCCCAGATCCATGAGCGAGCCACGTTGCAGTCGCCATCGCCGAGGAAGCACACGCGCTTATCCCGCCATCCGCCGAGCCGTTCATGCATGGTCTGCAAGTCGGCGATGATCTGGCAGGGATGCTCATCATCCGTCAGCGCATTGATCGTCGGCAAGCCGCTGAACTCGGCAAAGTCCACGACATCCTTTTGCGCAAAGGTGCGGATCACCGCGCCATCAACCATGCGACCGAGTACGCGCGCGGTGTCCTTTACAGGCTCGCCACGCCCGAGCTGCATCTCGCTGCCCGAGAGAAACATGGGTGAGCCGCCCAGTTCGCGAATCCCCACCTCGAAGCTCACCCGCGTGCGGGTGGATGACTTGTTAAAAATAAGCGCCCAGGTCTGCCCCGCGAGCACCTGGGGCGAGGATTTGCGATGGCGCTTCAGCTCCTCGGCGCGCTGGACGAGGTGCAGTATTTCTGCGGCGCTGAGCTGCTCGATGGACAAAAAATGCTTCATGGAATGGGGGATCTGGGGCAAAGGGGGAATGCGCAGTGTCCGCAATGCCCTGGGTTTGGCAACTTAATCGTGGGCTTGGCAAGAAACCATCGCGGCCTACTCGCGCCTCACGGCATCGAGCAAGCGACCCCGCAGCGCCATTGTCGCGGCAGCGGCACAGACCAGCAGTCCAAACGCAGCGATACCCACCAGCAGCACGCTCATAAAGCCCAATGGCAACTCATGGCTGGCGCTTTGCAGGCTTGGCCACACTGCGAGCAGCGCACTGAGCACACCCAGCAGCACACCGCCGAGCAGCAGCGACGTATGCTCGCCGATGATCATGCCACGCAGCGCACCCTGCCGGAAGCCCAGCGCCTGCATGAGTCCCAGCTCGCCTTTGCGTTCCAGCACATGCCGAGCCACCAGCACACCGAGTCCCGCCGTGCCTAGCAGCACGCCGAGCCCACCGAGTATGGTGAAGATGCCGATGTAAGTGTTCTGCACGCGACTGAAAGCCGCGAAGCGATCCTTCGCTGGCTCCAGCGCTAGGCCTCGCGGCTCAAGCTGCCGTGTGAGCGTCGCGCCGACCTCTGCCGCACGCGCAGGCGGGGCATCAATCAAGAAATAGCGATAGCCCGCCACATCAGGATACCTCGCCACGAAGTCCGCTTCATTGATGATGATTTTCCCCTGCAACACCGAGCCCGCGAGAAGTGCCACGATCTGCACGGTGAACTCATTTCCCTTCGAGTCTTTGTAGCTCAAGGTGTCACCCACGCCTTTGCCCAGGCCCCACATCGCCGTGTTCATATCGGCGATGGCGGGGAGGGGTGGGTTGATGGTCTCTGAACCTGAGCTAGCAGCAGGCGTCGAATCCGCCTCTCCCTCCTTCGATGTTGGATGTTCCTTCATCTTGTCCCACCCACCGCTGGTGAAGCCGAACGCCCCGCGTTTCATCAGCCGCGAAACATCCACGCCGACGATCTGTGGCGATTGCGCTTTGTTCAGGTTCAGGCAGCTCGCGTCGTCGCCATCGCGCACGCGCATCGGCACCAGGCCCACGCCTTGCATGTCCTCCTCGTCCAAACCAAAAGCCTCGCGGCCCAGCTTGGAGTCGAGGTCTTCATAAATCGGCAGCGACGACTCACCGACAAACGCAAAGCCACCTGTGCCCGAGTCGCGCCGTGTGGGGTCTTCATCCGCGCTTAGGCGGAAGGCATTCACTGCCGCGACGAGGAAGATGCCGCCCGCCATCATACCTATCACCGCAAGGCTGCGTCCAGGGCGTCGCACGACATTGCGCACACCGATCTGCCACAGACTGCGCGCTTGTTGTTGGCTGTGCGCCAGTCGTTTCATCCAGAGCGAAACCAGGGCTAGGCCGCTGATGAGTAGCATCATGCCCGCGCCGAAGAACATGCCTGCGATGGCTTCTGGCGAGCGCGACTGCCCACCCGCAAGGCTCAACGCGATAGCGCTGAGTAGGGCGACGATGACGACGGTAGTAGCCGTGCGCCAGCGAGGCTTGGTGGATTGCGGATTTTGGATTGCGGATTGCGAATTATCGGAGCCAGAAAGCAACGCCCTCGGCGCGACTTTGAATAACCGCCGTGTGGCCCACCATAAGGTCGCGAACGATACGACGAATGACGCCACACCAGCAATGATGAGCGTCGTGGGCTGCGCGGCAAACACCAGTTCTAGGCCCGCCGTAGCCCCACCCCAGGCTCCGCCCAGACCCGCGAGCGCAGCCTTGGTATAAGCCACACCACCCAGCAATCCCAGCGCACTGCCGACCAGCGCGATGACGCCTGCCTCGCATAAGATGGCCCGTCGCACCTGGCTGGGCGTCCACCCTAGAGCCATCAGCAAGCCCACCTGAGAGGCACGCCGCTCGATCATAAAAATGAAAAGCAGCGCGGCAAACACCAGCGCGGCAGCGATGAGAAACAAGCTGAGCCCGATGAACAAGCCGCCGAAGTCCACCGTGCCACGCGCCGCCGCATCGCCGCTCAGTTTTAGATCCACAGGCGTGAGGCCGATGTCGCTCAGTCGTAGCATTGAGCCCAGCTTCACCCGCAGAGCCGCCTCGTCTTCGCCTGCATTGGGGAAGCGTATGGCCGTCAGCTTGCCGAAGCGATTGCCCCAAATGCGTTGCCCATCCGCGAGGCCGATGAAGGCCTTGGGCGTGCCTTTGTAGTCGTCCCAGTACTTCTCATCTTGGTCGCGGATCGCATCGAGTTTGATCGGTAGTCCGCTGTTCCAGTCGCGACAGTTATCCGCATCTGAGACGCCTGGAAAGGCAGGCGTCCACTCGCGTTTCATATCCGCATGATTCATCGGCACGATGCCACGCACGGTGAAGGGAGCGGTGCTCTCGCTCAGCTCGCGCCCGATGCCCACGGTGAAGTAGCGCACGTCCAGCTTGCTGCCCACAGCGAGCTTTAAATCATCGGCCAGCCATTGATTGACGAGCACTTCACCCGGCTTCAACGCCACGTCCGGCAGCAACCCCGCGAGGCGTTTTTCATCTGCTGCCGTCACCATTGAGTACGGCGTGCGTCCCGCCCCCGAGCTGAAGCCATTCACGAGATAGGTGATGACGCCATAACTCCCTGGCACACGCTCCAGAAGCTTATCAGCGAAGGCTTGATCAATAAAAATGCGATCCGTGCTGATCTCCCACTCCGACACTCCGCCCTGCACCTGGGTGAGCTTCAGCGCGAGGTCTTCGAGCGTTGTGTGTGAGGCCAGCACCATGTTGAACCAACGGCCCGACATGCTGGGCGCGTCCTCCTTCATCGCGGGTGGCGCACAGAGATTGCACAAGCAATTGAGCAGATGCACGCCCACGGGACGCCCCGTCGAGGATCGCGCAAAAACATTGATGCGGCCCACGCGATCCAGCGCGGCCTGCAAGTCGGCGAGTGGCAGATATACCGAGTCGCTCACCCGCTGTGTCGCCGCGATCTGAAAGTGCCCGAAGTCCACCGGAGCAACCACAGCACTCACCGTGCGGCGCAGCGTCACCTCCTCCTTCGTGCTGCCCGAGAGCGGGGCATCGCGCGATAGCGTGCTGGGCTGCTCCATGCGAATCACCAGCGTATCGCCCACCTTCAAGCTCAAGCGTGCCGCCAGCGCTTCATTCACGGCTACCGCGTCCTTGCCCAGGGCGATCACCTTGCCGCTGGGGCTCAGATTCCAGAAGGCATCACTGACCCCCAGCACCTGCACGCCATTGGCTCGCGCCTTGCCCGAGGGCAGACTCGCCGAGCCATTGATCATGATAAAGGGAGCCGACCCCGTGCCCTGCGCGAGCCGCTCAGTGAACCAGCGGTCCCCACCCAGCAAGGCATGGCGCACATAGCCCAGGCGCAGCATGGCAGCACGCTTCAGGCTGGCCTTCACCGAGTCGCCCACCAGCATCGAGCCGCTGAGTATCGCCGAGGCGAGGAAGGCACCAACGAGCAAGCCAAGGTGCACACGAGCGTAGTGCCGGGCGCTGGAGAGAATGAAGGAGCGAGTGGTCATGGCGATGGGAAGCGAAGCCCATGCGGTGGCGTGGGCAAGCGAGAATCGCCAGCGGATCGTTGCCGAAGGACGGGAAAGCAAGCGCTGCCCTGCGCATTGCTGCGCAGCACGCAGTGGATGCTCATGTTTTTTTTCCCTGAGGGGCGGCGGCAAAGCCTGCGTACCGGAAGGGCAACGCATTGAATATATCCCGGAATTTCTTTGCTAAGTTCGTCGCAAGCCAATGGATGACTCGAAGCACCCTGTCGCACCCAACCATGCCGCAACCCCTTCATCTCGCCGTTGCCCTGCTTCTCCTATCCTTCGCTGTATTGCGGGCACAAGTGCCTGCCTTTCCAGGTGCCGAGGGCTACGGAGCCTATGCCGCAGGCGGTCGTGGCGGCGACGTTTATATCGTCACGAATCTCAACTCCACCGGCGCGGGCTCGCTCTATGAAGGCGTCACCACGATCCCCACTGCGGGCCGCACGATTGTCTTCGCCGTAGCGGGGCAAATTCATTTGGCCGGTGGCATCGCGACGCGCATCACGGGCAGCAAGCTGACCATCGCAGGCCAGACCGCACCGGGCGATGGCATCCTGTGGAAGGACGGCACGCTGCGCATCTCCGGCGACGACATCGTCATTCGGCACCTGCGCTTTCGCCATGGCAAGTCGGGCAGCGGCGGCGACTGCATCGACCTCGATTCTGGCTGTGCCAATGCCATCCTCGACCACGTTTCGATGTCGTTCAGCACGGATGAAAACTTCTCCTCCTACGGCTCGCCGCCGGAGAACCTGACCATGCAGTGGTCCACCAATTGCTGGGGCCTGGAGTCGCATTCTTGTGGTGGCTTGTGGGACCAAAACCACGCCACTTGCCACCACTCGATCTGGGCGCACAACCACACACGCAATCCCAAGGCGCGGCCCAACGGCCTACTGGAATGGACCAACAACATCACCTTCGACTGGGACATCGGCTTCATCATGGGCGACTCGTACACGCCTTCATCGTGGAAGACCAATGTGCGCAGCAACTACTTCATCTGCCCACCCGGTAACATCAAAACCTATGCGCTGGAGAAGGGCTGGCTGGATCGCAATGCCACGCGCCAGCCCACCTTCAGCGTGTATCTGGACAACAATCTGATGGATCGCGATGGCGATGGCATTCTCAATGGCGCAGCCATGGGCTACGAGCGCGTGCAGGGCAGCATGTTTGATCCTGCCGAAGTCGTGCCCGACTACGCCACCACGCCCGACGTGCCGCGCCACTATCGCAATGCCACGCCCTTCACTGGCTCCTCGTTGCTCAACATCGAGACGCCGCTGCTGGCCTATAAAAAAATCATCTCCGCCGGTGGTGCCTTGCGCCTTGATTACAGCTACGCGGGCACGCTGCGCGATGAAGTCGATACCCGATTGTTTAATAACATCGCTACGCAAACGGCCAACCACATCACCCGCGAGAGCGACCTCGCAGGCGTGAGCAACAGTGGCTTCGGCACCTTCGCCGCTGCCACCGCGCCCATCGACTCCGATAAAGACGGGATGCCTGATAGCTACGAGTCCGCACTCGGTTGGAATGCCGCTGTGCAAGACCACAACACAATCGTCAGTGGCACCACTTACTTCCCCAGCGGCTACTCGACGAGTTACACGCGGCTGGAGGAGTACTTGCACTTCAAGAGCATCCCGCACATGCAGTTGGTCAAAGCCACGGCGGCGAGCCCCGACATCGACCTCACCCGCTACACCTCGGGCTTTGCCAGCACGCCTGTCTTTACCCTCGCCAACATCACAGGAGGCAGCGCGACACAGAGCGGCGCGGGTGGTAAGTTGATCCACTTCACCGCGCAAGCCAGCGCGGCTCGCGGTGGCTTCGACTTCACCGTCACCGATGCAGAGGGCAGCACCTGGACGCAGCGTTTCGCCATCTGTGTAATCAATAGCGGAGCCCCCAGCGACCTCGTGTGGCAGGGCAACGCCACGGCCACCGCCGACTGGAATACCACGTCGAATCATTGGCTCAAAGCCGCCGCACCTATCGCCTTCAGCGCTGGAGATCGCGTTACCTTTAATGCCACGGGCGCGACTTCGGCCACGGTCAATCTGCCGGGCTCTGTTACCGCTTCCACGGTCGATGTGAATGCCACGAGCAACTACACCTTTACCGGTACTGGCAGCGTCAATGCTACCAGCACCTTGACCAAGCGCGGCACCGGCAGCCTCACCATCAACAACACCACGGCCAACAGTTTTTCCGCCGTATCGCTGGAACAAGGCACGCTGGCACTCAATGCCGCAGGCGCGGTGGGCACGGCAAAGATTAGCTGTGCCGGCGGCTCGTTGTCATTCGGCCCGGCGTCCGGCACGAACGTCACCGCAGCCTTGGACTTCCTCGCGCCAACCACCATCACACCCACCGTGCAGAGTGGCGAGAGCGGCAACTGGACGGGCACCAATCAAACTGTCACGCTCAGCGGCGGAGCCGTGTTGTGGACGGTCTATGGCACCTGGACGGGCTTCACGGGTCGCATTCAATTCGGCAGCGGCAGCAGCAAGATAAGGCTCAACAACACCAGCAACATCAACTTCGGCAGCACCGCCGTCG
The DNA here is from genome assembly GCA_031411235.1 of Verrucomicrobiota bacterium. Taxonomy (GTDB): domain Bacteria; phylum Verrucomicrobiota; class Verrucomicrobiia; order Verrucomicrobiales; family Verrucomicrobiaceae; genus JANOAR01. The sequence goes on from JANOAR010000051.1 coordinate 32,367, forward strand.
CTATCGACTTGGGTAGCAACAACGCCCAGTTCATGAACCGCAACGGAGCCACCATCAACATCGGCTCGCTCGAATCCACGGGGCCGAATACCGCGCTCAATGGCACCCAGTCCGGCACCACCGCCAGCACCTACTCCATCGGTGCGCTGAACACCGACACCACCTTCGCAGGCGGCATCTACAATGGTGGCAGCGCCACCACCAGTGTCATAAAGCTAGGCACTGGCACCTGGACACTCAGCGGCAGCAGCACCTTCACTGGCACCACGACCGTGAGCGCTGGCGAGTTGCTCGTGAATGGCAGCATCACCGCCTCGCCCATCAGCATCAGTAGCGGCGCGACCCTCGGCGGCAGCGGCACTCTGGGCGCTATCGCCACGGGTGCCACGGGCGGCATTATCGCACCGGGTTCGGCGCTCGGTATCGCTGGAACCCTCACCGCCAGCGCGGGCATGGCGCTCAGTGGCACCACCACCCTCGCCTTTGACCTCAGTAGCTCGACCAGCAGCGGCAACGACAAAATCACCGTCAGCAGCGGCAACCTCGCCCTCACCGCCTCGACGCTGTTGTTCAACATCAACCTACTCAACGGCGAACTCGGTAACGGCACCTACAACCTCATCGACGGAGCCGCCATGTTAACCGCCAGCGGCTCGCCCGTGCTGACCCTCATCGGCCTACCGACCAACTCCCGCCAGTCCTTCTCCCTGCAACGCCCCAGCGCAGGCAGCACCCCCGCCTATGTCAATCTCGTCGTCGCAGGCACACCACCCGCCGCCCTGGTGTGGACGGGCGCGAGCGGCAGCGCGTGGGATTTGAACGTGACGAGCAACTTCAGCGGTGGCCCCACCGCGACGTTTTTTAACTTCGACAGCGTCACCTTTGACGACAGCAGCATCATCATAGCCATCACCTTGGCAGGCACCGTGCAGCCACGGCAAATCACCGTCGCAGCCAGCACCCGCGCCTACACGTTCGGCGGCAGCGGCATGATCGGTGGGCAGGGCACGCTGACGAAATCCGGTAGCAGCTCCCTAACGATCTCGCCTGTCATGTTGAGCCTCAGCACCACCACCACCGCATCGAGTAACCAAGCCACCGTCAGCCTCGCCGATGCGGCAAACTTGGTCATCGGCATGGCCGTTGTGGGCGGCGGTTTTCCACTGGGCAGCACCATCACCGCCATCGACGGCGCGACAGGCGTCGTCACTTTTTCACAGGCTACCCCGACTGGCGCGACGGCCACGCTGAGCTATCAGTCGCGCCACAGTTTCACTGGCGGCACCCAGCTCAATGGCGGCAGCATCGTCCTGACCAATGAAGCCGCGAACCGCTGGGGCCTGGGCACGGGCGCAGTCACGTTCAATGGCGGCACGCTCACGCTCGCAGGCGTCAGCGGCTCGAACGGCACCGACACAGGCAGCGTGCCCAATGACTTCATCGTGCCTGCGGGGCAAAACGGCACGCTCAACATGATGCAACGCGGGCGGCAGACTGGCAATCTCAGCGGCGGCGGCACCTTCAACGTCGTCGTGAAGTACATCCGAGGCGACTTCTACGGCGACTGGTCAGCCTTTACAGGCCAGCTCAACATCACCGCCGCGCAGGCAGGCAGCGACTTCCGCATGGCCGAGAGCTACTCGCCCGATGGCTTCCCCAACTGCGCTGTCAATCTCGGCGCAAGCGTCAACCTAAAGCACGTCGGAATCCTTAGCAGCGGCGCAGGCACCACCATCAGCATCGGTGAACTCAGCGGCGTCACAGGCTCCACCTTATCAGGCGGCATCACCGGCGGACGGGCGCTGACCTATCGCATCGGCGGTAAAGGCACCACCGCGACCTTCGCTGGCAACATCGCCGAGCAGACCCCCGGCAGCACCTTGACCAGCATCGTGAAAACCGGCGCAGGCACCTGGACGCTCAGCGGCACCAATGCCTGGGCAGGCGGCACCACCATAGAGCAGGGTATGCTCTGCATCAGTGGTAATACGACGAGCGCTGGAGCCATCGCCGTCGCCAGTGGAGCCACGCTCTGCCTCGCCGGTGGCACGCTCACCACCGACACCGTCAACCTCGCCGATGGCGCGACCTTAACAGGAACAGGCACCCTCGTCGGCGACCTCATCATCAGCGGCACCTCCAGCGTCACCAGCCTCGCTGGAGGCAGCCTGAGCATCACCGGCGAGATCGTCAACAACGGCACCCTGCGCATCGCAGGCGACACCGTCTTCACCGCGACCGGTACGCTGATCAACAACGGCATCCTCGACCTCCTCACCAGCCGCTCCAGCCTACCCGCCAGCTTCACCAACAACGGCATCGTCATCGACAACAACCAGCGCGTCATCAACAGCTTCGCCAAGACAGGCAACAACTTCATCTGCGCCGCCATCGGTTACACCGGCCACACCTACCAATTGCAGAGCAGCACCACACTCGCCGGAACCTGGGCAAATATCGACAGCGCCGTAGCAGGCACCGGCGCGACGATTCAATGGACCGTAACGAACGGCGGCATGGGAGCCGCGCGATTCTACCGCGTGGTAGTGGCACCGTGAGAGGGGAATGGGGAAGACTGGGAGACAGGGAGACTTTCAGAAGGGGAGAAGGGGAGCCTCGGCGTGGTTTGTGCCACTCATCTCATGGTCTGATAATCTGATAGTCTCATGGTCTGATTGTCTGATTGTCTGGTAGTCTCATCGTCGGGCAACGCTGCCTTGCATCAGGCACGCTCAGTCTTAGCCCAGTCCCGCCACGCCTTGGGTGAGCAGCGTCAGGCCTTGCCCAAGGCGAGATACACCTTGGACAAGGGGCACGCGATCTTAGCCAAGCCACCTTCCGCCTTAGCCAAGAAATTCGACGCCTTAGCCCAGCCGCGCCATGCCTTGGCTCATGCGCATCAAGCCTTGGCTCAGGAGCCCCGCGCCTTAGCTCAGGAACGCCGTTCCTTAACTCAGGAAACCCAATCCTGAGTTAAGGAAACGTCTTCCTGACCCAAGAAACACACGCGCTGGCCTTTGCTTTCCTCACCGCCAATCACGCTCTGCGCCTAGTGCCATCGGCCTTGGGCTTCATCGGTCGGCTAATCCACTTGCTCGCAGCGGGGCGATGTTAGCGGGCGCTTCGGCAGTCCAGCCACCGACAAGTCTCGGTTGATCTGCGCCTTCTATTAGGAATAGCGAAATATATCTTGCTCTAATTATGGTTATTATGGTAATATTCAACAATCCTTCACTGATTTCCAGGAGCGCTCAGCCTCCTCCACAGCCACCAGCCCCTTCGCCATGAATCCCTCCTCATCCGATGCCGCCGCCGCGCTCCCCCAGACTCGCGCCTCACGGCGGCAGCAGCGCCCGCTGCCCCATGACATCGCCGGCCACACCGACCACTCGCCTGCCTCGCCGAGGCAGGCGAATCCAGGCACCCACCCTGGGTACACCACCAGCGGCAGACCCAAAGAGTCGGCCAGACACCTCGACTCGGAAAATCGCCGGGCAACCGAGAACCCGCCTCTACTTGTTCCCGTCCCTGGCTTGGCCAAGGTGAAACTGAACCTCCAAGCCCGCACGGATGCGGAGCTGGCGACGTTTGGCGAGAGCCATATCGCGGCGATGACCGACAACCCGTGGTTCGAAGACCCGATGCCCTCGACGGTATCGTTCGACAGAGATCTAGCCGACTTCGAAAATTCGTTGATCGAGTTGGACAATCTGCGGCTGCTCGTGAAGAACCTCACAGCACAGAAGAACCGCAAGCGCCAAGTCCTGGAGTCACAGCTCACTGTGCGCGGGAACTATGTGCAAGCGACCAGCAACGGCAACGCCGACGTGATCGCCAGCGCTGGCCTCTCCGCCCGCCGTCCCCGCACCCGCCCCGGCGCACTGCTAGCCCCCCTGGGCCTGCGCCTGGAGGTCACGCAGTTCTCCGGCGAACTGCTCGTCCGCTGGCTCACCGTGACGAGTGCCCGCATCTACGTCCTGGAGTGCGCACAGATCATCGACGGCGAGCCCCTGGCATGGGCGCAGATCCACATCGGCGGCAAGCTGATGTTCCTAGCCCAGCAGCTCACCCCCGGCCAACACTACGCCTTCCGCGTCACCGCCCTCGGCGGTGCCACAGGCAGCAGCCCATGCAGCCCCGTGGTGGAGCGGATGGTGGCGTGAGGCGGGAATCCATCCTCCTCCATCTCCCCATCTTCATCTCACGCAGGAAACTCTCTTGCCTTTTCTACGCCTCTCCGCATCCATGGTGCGATCTTCATAAGAAGCTCCCTCCCATGGCATCTGAAACCACCAAATCCCTCGAATCCTGGCTCTGGGATGCCACCTGTTCCATTCGGGGAGCGAAGGACGCGCTGAAGTTCAAGGACTACATCTTCCCTCTCGTCTTCACCAAGCGCCTCTGCGATGTCTTCGATGACGAGATCAACCGTATCGCTGCCCTCTTCCGCACCAGTTGATGACGGCACAGATTTGGGTCGATCTACTCGGCCTTCCCTCCCTTTCCTAATTTATGGCCACCCAACGCTACACTGTTACCCCGCATCCCATCGAAACCCTGCTCACCTGGGTGAAATCGGGAGAGATTGCCATCCCTGAAATCCAACGACCCTTTGTGTGGGAGGCGACCAAGGTGCGTAATCTGCTCGACTCGCTCTATCGCGGCTACCCTGTTGGTTATCTGATCGCTTGGCGGAATCCCTCGGTGAAACTGAAGGATGGCTCAGCATCCGCTGGAAAGCGTGTGTTGATCGATGGCCAGCAGCGGGTGACGGCGCTCATGGCTGCACTACTAGGGCAGGAAGTGGTCACCAAGAACTATGAGAAGGTGCGCATTCGCATCGCCTTCAATCCGCTGACGGAAAAGTTTGAAGTGGCCAATGCGGCAACGGTGAAGAACTCCGCCTGGATTTCAGACGTAGCCGAGGTGTTTGCTCCGGGGGCCAGCCTCTTTGCTCTAGTGAATGATTACTGCGCCCGCAACCCTGAGACGAACCAGGACGCCATTTTTCAGATCATCGAGAAGCTGCGGAAGATCACGAATAACCTCGTCGGCGTGATCGAGCTGGATGGTGACCTCGACATCGAAACGGTGACGGAGATTTTCATCCGGGTGAACTCGGCGGGTGCGGAGCTGAGCCAAGCGGACTTCGCCATGTCCAAAATCGCGAGCAACGAGGCCTTCGGCGGCAACACCCTGCGCAAGGCGATTGATTACTTCTGCCATCTGGCGGTGGCACCGGAGTTCCACGGCATCATCAAGGAGAACGACAAGCCCTTCGCCAGCACCGATTACTTTCAGCAGATGTCATGGATTCGGAATGAGAACGATGACATCTATGACCCATCCTACACAGATATGCTGCGGGTGGCCTTCACCTCGGAGTTTAAGCGAGGGAAGCTGGAGGATCTGGTGGCCCTGCTCTCAGGTCGAAACTTTGAGACCAAGCAATTCGAGGAAGCCATTGCAGAGGAGTCTTTCGCCAAGCTGCGCAAGGGGGTGCTAAACTTCATCAACGAGACGCACTTCAAGCGCTTCGTCATGATCATTCGTTCCGCCGGGTTCGTGGATGCATCCATGATCGGCTCGCAGAACGCGCTGAACTTCGCCTACATTCTCTACCTGATGTTGCGTGGACAGGGCAAGCCCCCTGCGGACATCGAATCGGCTGTGCGGCGCTGGTTTGTGATGTCGGTGCTGACGGGGCGCTATTCGGGCTCACCGGAGAGCACGTTTGATTTCGACATCCGCCAGATGCACGAGCAAGGGTTTGAGGCGTTTGGCTCAGCCGTGTTTGCTGGAGAGCTTTCCGATGCCTTCTGGGATGCGTTGCTGCCGCAGGAGATGAACACTTCAAGTTCGACCAGCCCGTATTTCCGAGTCTTCCAAGCCGCTCAAGTAAAGCTGGGGGATAGGGGCTTCCTTTCCAAAGACATCAAGGTGCTCGACCTCATCCTGAATCGTTGTGATGTGCATCATCTCTATCCACGCAATCATCTCAAAGGTCAGGGCCTGACACGCGGCCGCTACAACCAGATCGCCAACTTTGCACTGGCCCAATCGGAGATTAACATTGCCATTGGCGACAAAGCACCGGCCATTTACTTCAAGGAACTGGTGGTGCAATGCAGTGGAGGGAAAAGGAAGTATGGTGGCATCACCGATCCTGCCGAACTGAAGGCCAATCTCCAAGAAAACTGCATTCCTGAAGCGATGCTGACTGATGCGGTGCCTGACTATGACCGCTTCCTCGACGAGCGTCGGCGACTGATGGCATCGCGAATCAAAAGGTATTACAAACTCTTGTAACCGTAGTCGCCCCCAACTGATCATTCATAAATTGCTCCATCTCGCCGTGCCCAATCACGGCCGCCCGAAGTTTCTTGTTTTCGCAAAAGACCAAGGCTCCCGCCAACACCATGACTTCATCCAGGCCTCATGGCTCAGAGACATTGGGCATCAAGCCCCAAACGGATTCAGCACCTTCACGCCGGTCTTCTCAAAGTCTGATAGGTTTCTCGTGACGACCGTCAGCGAATGCCGATGGGCGGTGGCAGCAATTTGACTGTCGAGGGAGGGAACCGTGATGCCTGCTTTATCCCACTGTGCCTTGAGCTGGCCCCAGACATGGGCCGTGCTGGTGTTGAAACTGAGCACTCGCCCTTTCATGCAGTCGCAGATCGATTGCAGCCACGCACGGAGCTGGGTCTTGCGCTTGCCATCTGGCAGGCGTTCGATGCCGCGACGTATCTCGCCGATGGTAATGGTGCTCACATAGAGTTCAGTCTCATGATGGCGGAGCCACGCGACCACGGCAGCGTCCGGCTTGGGCTTCACCGGTTCGCTGTAAATATTGGTGTCAACGAGGTAGCTCACAACGCAGGAGGCTCGCGGTCGTCGGTATCACGGGCGGGTATTTCGAAGGAGGCCGGGCAAGCAAGCAGCAAGTCCACGAGCCCCTTATTGGCTGGCTGGCTGATGCGTCGCAGGGTGATGGTGTCCTCGTCCTCAATGTAAACTTCGAAGTCATCCCCCGCGTGCAGATGCATCTTCTGCCGGACGGATCCCGGAAGAACGACCTGGCCTTTCTGTGATAGCACGGTAGTCATGGTTGGAAAATCCTACATGCTGATGCAGGGTGAGCAAGCGACGGATTCAGCTCGCGGAGTGGGGAGGGGAGACAATCAGACAATCAGACTATGAGACTTGGAGAAGGTGAGACTTGGTATGGCAGGGTCTCTGCCCCTCATCTCCTAGTCTGATTATCTCCCCCTCTCCCCCTCTCCAAGTCTGCCCATAAAGCTCCACGCCAGGATGCGGCTCTTTTTGTTGCCTTGGGCCATGTCTAGGGTTCTCACGTCGGTCGCTTGGGCTTGCTTCAGCGCTTGGTAGAAGCGGGGGAGGTGTTCGCTCTTGGAAACTAAGGTGGTGAACCAACGGCAGCGGTCGGGCAGTTCGGTGCTTTGGGTGATCATGCGTTTCACAAAGGCTAACTCGCCGCCGTCGCACCAGAGTTCGCCGCCTTTACCGCCGAAGTTCAGGACGGGGGGCGTGGCCTTCTTGCCACTGAGGTTGCGTTGCTTTTGCCGTGTGCCTGCGGCGGCTTCAGCAGCGGAGGCATGGAAGGGCGGGTTGCACATGGAGGCGTGGAAGACTTCGCCGGGTTGCAGCACACCTTTGAAACACGCCAGCGCGGAGGGCTGCTGGCGGCACTCGATGAGGTTGGCGACGGCGGGATTGGCGACGACCAGCTTCCTGGCCCAGCGGCAGGCCACAGGGTCGATCTCGGCACCGACGAAGCGCCAGCCATACTCGCTCGCGCCGATGAGCGGGTAGATGCAGTTTGCGCCCACGCCGATGTCGAGCACGGCGACGGAGTTGCCGCGTGGGATGTCGGTGCCGGTGGCGAGCAGGTCGGCGAGATGGTGCAGGTAGTCGCTGCGACCAGGGATGGGCGGGCAAAGGTAGCCGGGTGGGATGTCCCAGGTTTGCAGGCCATAGCCGTGCTTGAGCAGCGCTTGGTTCAGCGCCTTCACGGCGTCGGGGTTGGCGTAGTCGATGGAGGCGTCGCCAAACGCATTGGGCGCGACAAAGGGGGTCAGCGCTGGGCAACACGCGATGAGCTGCGGGAAGTCGTAGCGGCCACGGAAGCGATTGCGCGGGTGCAGCCCTTCTTTGATGGGGCTCGGGCTCTTCATGTCTTGCCTCCCGGCGGTGTGCGATCGTCGCCGAAGTATTTCTCGCTGCGGTAGCGCAGCCACACGCGCAGCACTTGCGGCACCTTCTCGCGCTCGGCCTCGCTCAGCGTTTCATAGAGTGCCAAGGCCTTCTCGCGCTCGCCCCGACAGGCGCGGTTGTTGTGCGCATCCCAGTAGCTGCGTGCCACGCGCAGGCGTCGGCATACCTCTTTGATCAAGGCCGCGCCAGTGAGCGGCTTGTCGTTGGGTTTCTTCTTCGCGGGCATGGGGTTGCTTCTAGCCTGCTCTGGGGCGTTTCTCCAGGTGGAACTGGAGGTGTGGGTAACGGAGGGAGCGCTCCGTGGGGCGCGGCTGTCTCTTCCTCACTCTGCTCTTGCTCCACTGGCGCTCTCGGCTACATGCCCGGCTCATGTCTGCTCCTCTGATCCAACGCGTGCATCCTGCCGATGACGCCATCGTTGCCCTGCGATCCCTCGCGGCGGGTTCTGCCGCGTCGATGGGCCAGCAGACCTGGAGTTTGACCGAAGCGATCCCAGCCAAGCAGAAGTTCGCCGCGCGTGACTTCGCCATTGGTGACCGCATCACGATGTATGGCGTGACGGTGGGCCGCGCGACGAAGGTCATTCGTGCGGGCTCGCTGTTGAGCCAGGGCAATGTGGCGCATGACACGGATGCCTTTGCGGGCAAGCAGCGCGACCTCGCCTGGACGGCACCCGATGTGTCGAAGTGGGTGGGCCGCACCTTCGATGGCTTCGCACGTCCCGACGGCCCAGCGGGCACGGCGAACTACTGGCTGGTGATCCCGCTGGTGTTCTGCGAGAACCGCAATCTGGTCTTCATGCGCGAGGCCCTCACGCGCTCGCTGGGCTACCACAAGGCCGGACCGTATGAACGGTATGCCTCGGCTCTGAGCGATGCCTGGCGGCAGCACGGCAGCATCGACGGCGTGCCTCAGGAACTGAGCGATGTCGCCGCCGCGCGGCCTTTATTTCCCCATGTCGATGGGGTGAAATTCCTGGAGCACGGCCTCGGCTGCGGGGGCACACGGCAGGATGCCATCGCGCTGTGCGGACTGCTGGCAGGTTACATCAACAGCCCCAACGTCGCGGGTGCGACGATCCTCAGCCTTGGCTGCCAACACGCGCAGGTGAGTCTGCTGGAGAGCGAACTCGCCGCTCGCAATCCCCATTATAAGAAGCCGCTGCACATCTTCGAGCAGCAGAAGAGCAAGTCCGAGCGCGACATGATGGCCGCCGCGATCCGCACCACGTTCAATGGCGTGGCGCTGGCCAATGAGCAGCGGCGTGTGCCGTCGCCGCTCAGCGATCTCATCGTCGGCGTGGAGTGCGGCGGCAGCGATGGTTTCAGCGGGCTCTCGGCGAATCCGGTAATTGGCCACATGGCGGACTTGCTGGTGGGGCTCGGGGGTGCGCCGGTGCTCAGCGAATTCCCCGAGCTGTGCGGCATCGAGCAGAGCCTCAGCGACCGCTGCGTGAGCAGCGAACTCGCCGACAAGTTCGTGCGCCTAATGCGCAGCTATGAAGGCGCGGCCCAGGCGTGTGGCTCGGGCTTCGATGCAAACCCTTCGCCCGGCAACATTCGCGATGGTCTTATCACCGATGCGATCAAGTCCGCCGGTGCTGCGACCAAGGGCGGCACCAGCCCCATCGTCGATGTGCTGGACTATCCCGAGACGATCAGGAAGCGCGGCGGGCTAAGCCTGTACTGCACGCCGGGCAACGATGTGGAAAGCACCACCGCGCTCGCGGGCGGCGGCTGCACGCTGATGCTCTTCAGCACCGGACTCGGCACGCCCACGGGCAATCCCATCTGCCCCACGCTGAAGATTTCCACCAACACCGAACTGGCCACGCGCATGGCGGATCTCATCGACTTCGACACAGGCGCGGTCATCACGGGCGAGGCCAGCGTGCAGCAGCTTGGCGAGAAGCTGCTGGAGCTGAGCATCGAAGTGGCCAGCGGTCGCGTGGTGCCCAAAGCGGTGTCGCTGGGGCAGGATGACTTCCTGCCGTGGAAGCGCGGCGTGTCGCTGTGAGCGGGGCTACTTAGCCGTAACGATGCAGTCAAAAGCTACTGCGGCTGGCTACGGCCCACCACTGCTGCGTCAGGCAGCGCTTTATGGGCCATCGAGTGGTGAAACCACACTCAGGCCCAAAAAGCGCTGCCTTCCTTGCATTGGCGGCCCTCGCTCAGCCTCGCTACGCTTTTGACTGCATCGTTACGGCTTAGCCTGCTTGGCGTACTCGCCAAAGGCTGCGCCGATGCTCGCGGCCTTCGCATCACCTTTGTGGAAGATGACGCGGTAGCGGAACTTCAGCGTGTCGCCTTTGGCCAACTTATGTTCGCCGCTGGCCGCGGTTTTATCGAAGTCCTGCAAACCAAAGCAGTTGGCGCAGAACAGGCCATAGGTGCGCACATGCCAGGTCGTGGGGTAGCGGAAGCTGCTGGGGTGATTGAGGATGGCGATGCCGAGATCGTCGGTGCCCACCTTGCCGTTGAAGTCCACCCATGGCGAAGGTTTGCCCCAGGCCGCGCCATCGGCGAGGCCATCGCTGTTGATGATATGGCCCGGAGTCGCCTTGGCGGGTGCGCCTTTCTTGGACTCGACATCCATGCTGGTCGGCACCCGCAGGCCGAAGACGCCGTCTTTGTTGTCGCCAAAAACCACATCGCCCTCGGTGGCGCGGAGGTCGATGTCGAAGTCGATGATGCGGGCGTCGGCGGTGGTGGTGAAGGTGATGCGCCGCTCGTCTTCGAGCACCTTGGCCCCGGTGGGGGCGATCCAGTCGGTCACGCTGACGATTAACCCTTTGTCTTTGCCGCCTTCGAGCTTGGTGAACTCACGATGCTTTTGCACCCCGAGCTTGGCGATTTCCTTCTCGGCCTTTTTCGGGTCGAAGCTCGCCTTCTCGGCCCAGAAGTTGTAGCCATTGACTTCCATGTGGCTGAACCACAACGAGCGATGATGCGGGTGGTCGTGGGTCTCGCTCTCCACGTCAGCAATCATCGGATAGTCGCGGGTCATTTTTTTGCCCGTGGGGCCATAGATAGGCCACAGGATGGGCTTGTTCTCCGATAGGGTGACGTACTCGGTGAAGGGCTGGCCATCGACCTTCACTACCGCTCCAGCGGAGCTAGGCTCGATGGTGATGTCGGCATGGAGAAGGCCCGCGCTGCTGAGCGCGAGGAGGGAGAGAAGAGGGATGAGATGGCGAGACATGGACGGCCTAAACGAGGCGGCGTGCGCGGTCTTTTCCAGAAAGGGAGAGGGAGGGGAGTTATGAATGATGAGTGATGAATGGGGAAGGGGGCATTGAAAAATGCAAAATGGCGAATGGAGAATGCAAAGTGTCGGAAGTCATCGCAGGGCGAGTCGGGCTTGATGGGCCGTTACTTCGCTTATTTTCCAATCTTCATTTTCGTCATTATTCAGGTTCCCCCTCCCGGAGGGAGGCGAGCCATTAGCCGGTGGTGAAACCACCGGACAGGTGTGATGAAACCCCCGCTTAATCCCACCGCGCCCTGGAGGGGCGCAAGAAACTATCTTTGGGGGCCAACGCCCATGCCTCTCGCGCCCCTCCGGGCCGCAATGGGTCAGATTGGGCGCGTGGCGGTTCTTTGATCCGGTGGTTGCGTTCGTTCCTCACTCCACCACCGGCTAATGGCTCTCCTCCCTCCGGGAGGGAAGACTTGAATAGTTACCAATGAGATGCGCGGTAGCGTGGGGGCGCTCAGGAAGCTGCGAGGGGTTTGGATGCGACTTGATAAAACGGCTTCTTCACCACCTCGGCGGGGAAGCGGCGGCCACGGATGTCGATCTCGATTTTTGTTCCAGGCTTGCTGCTTTCCACGGGCAGATAGGCCATGCCGATGCCGACGCCGAGGGTGGGGCTCTGGGTGCCGCTGCTGACTTCGCTGACCTGCTCGCCAGCGATGATGACGGGGTAGTGCGGGCGGGGCGGGGGAGTGCTGCCGATCATGCGAAAGGCGGTTAATTTATCGGGGATGCCTTCGGCTTTTTGTTTCGCCAACGGATCGCGTCCGACGAACGCAGGCTTTTCCAGATGCACGAAGAAGCCCAGGCCCGCTTGCAGTGGGCTGCGGAGCTGGGAGAGATCGTTGCCATTGAGCGGGTAGCCCATTTCTAGGCGCAGTGTATCGCGTGCGCCGAGGCCGCAGACTTGGCCACCTAGCGCCTTGGCCACGTCCAGACATTGGTTAAACCAATCCGCCGCGCGGTCGCTGGGCATGAATAACTCGAAGCCCTCCTCGCCCGTGTAGCCTGTGCCGCAGAGCCACAGCAGGCCGTGCGCGGTGGCGGCGATGAAGACGGTGTTGCGCTCGGGGTAGGTGGCGCTGGGGCCAAAGACCTGGGTGAACAACGCCCGGCTCTGCGGCCCCTGCACGGCAAGCCCGCCGGTGAGAGCGCTGATGTTCACGAGTTGCAAGTCGAGCGGTTCGTCGGCTGGCCCTATGGACGCCAGCGCCTTCAGTTGCGCCCAGTCCTCGTCGATTTTTGAGGCGTTCACGACCAGGAAGAATTCCTTCGTACCCGTGCGATAGGCGATGAGGTCGTCGATGATGCCGCCCCCTTCATTGAGCAGCAGGGTGTACTGGCCCTGCCCTGGCTGGAGGGTGGCGATGTCGTTGGTCAGGGCTCGATTGAGAAAGGCCTCCGCGTCGCGACCACTGACGAGGAACTGGCCCATGTGCGAGATGTCGAACACACCCACGGCGGAGCGCACCGCCTTGTGCTCATCCATGATGCCCTTGTACTGCACGGGCATCTCCCACCCAGCGAAGGGCACCATACGAGCCCCGAGCGCGAGATGAACATCGTGAAGGGGCGAGCGCTGGAGCGGTGTGGAGTCGGTCATGGGGGAGGACATGGGAGTTGATGGTTTATCGTTGAGGTTTGAGGGCCTGAAAATGCAGGGGGAGTAGAACTTTGGGGCCTTGATGGTGATCAGAAAGTGAGTGGGTTAAAACCCAGGGTTTTCTGGCCATCAACCCTCAACCCCAGACCATCAACCGCTGTTTCCTCGTCCGCGCATTTTTCAGAAGCAATCGTGAACCATCTCGCCACAGTGCGCCCCCTTTTTCATGCGCAAACTCATCGACACCCTTGAATCCCGTATCGGCCACTGGGCCATCCCTTCGCTCCTGCGCACGCTGGTGCTGCTGCACGTCATGGTGTGGGGCGTGCTGAAGCTGCGGCCTGAAGCCGCCATCTGGCTTGTGTGTGATCCCGGCATGATTCTCCAAGGCCAAGTCTGGCGCGTTTTTACCTGGGTCTTTTTGCCCGAGTCCATGAGCATGCTTTACATCCTTTTCGGCTCCATGTTCATGTGGTGGATGGGCGGCACGTTGGAGGAGAGTTGGGGAGCCTTCCGGGTGAATCTCTATGTCCTGGCGGGAACCATTTGCGGGGTCGCGGCTGTGATTTTATCGAATGGCGAAGTGACATCCATGCTGCTGTGGACCTCGGTGCTATTTGCCTTTGCCATGAATTTCCCCAATGAGGAGATCACGCTTTTCCCTTTGCCGATCCCTATCAAAATCAAGTGGCTTGCCTGGGTCGTCGCAGCGCTGTTAGCCCGGCAACTGCTTCTCTCGCCAAGCCATCAATGGCCGATACTCGTCGCGCTGTTGCCCTTCTTCCTCACCTACGGGCCGGACTTCTTTTCTGGCACCGCGCAGCATGTCGGGGCCATCCAGCGCAGGCAGCGCTACGCCGCCAAGCAGTTGCCGCCAAGCACTGCCCTGCACACCTGCGCTCGCTGTGGCAAGACGGAAGTCGATAGCCCTCAACTCGAGTTTCGTGTGACGAGCGAGGGCGAAGATGTGTGCTCCGAATGCCGAGCGAAATAACTACATGCGCTCCACCGTGCGGATGCCCAGCAGGCCGAGGCCGCGCTTCAGCACCTGGCTGGTGGCCTCGCAGAGCAGCAGGCGCGTGTTGCGCATGGAGCCCTCGCTGCGCAGCACGGGGCAGGCCTCGTAGAAGCTGTGGTACACATTCGCCAGCTCATACAGATAAGCGGCGAGCGTGTTCGGCTTGTGATCCACCAGCACGTCGTGCGCGGTCTCGGCGAACTGCGCGAGCTTCATCGCCAGCGCGATCTCGGCGGGCTCGGTGAAGACGCAGTCAGCGATATCGAGAGTCACGCTGCCGTCGAGCTTTCGGAAGATCGAGCGCGTGCGCACATAGGCGTTCAGCAGGTAGGGCGCGGTGTTGCCTTGCAGAGAAAGCATCTTGTCCCAGCTAAACTTGTAGTCCGTTAGGCGATGCTGGCTCAGCTCGGCATACTTCACCGCGCCCGCGCCGATGATCTCGGCCACGGCGGCCTTCTCGGCCTCGTCGGTGAGGTTGCTGTGCTCCTTCTCGTCGATGGCGGTGCGCGAGCGCTCGACAGCCTCGCTGATGACTTCCAGCAAGCCCACAGTCTCGCCGCTGCGGGTCTTGAACATCTTGCCATCGGCCCCCAGGATGCTGCCGAAGGCGATGTGGATCATCTTGGTGGAATGCCCGCTGCGCTGGGCGGCGGCGAAGACCTGGCGGAAGTGCAACTGCTGCGGCGCACCGACGACATACCAGATTTCATCGGCCTGCCATTCCTTCACGCGGTAGTCGATGGTGGCGAGATCCGTGGTCGCATAACCGAAGCCGCCATCGCCCTTGCGAATGATGCACGCGGCGGTCTGCCATTCGCCATCGCGATTCGACAAGAACGGGTCTTCATTCGGCGGCAGCTTGCCATCGGAAAGCACCGCCACAGCACCGTCGCTGAGCGTCGCAATGCCGCGCGCGAGGTAGTCATCCACCAGCGGCCCGAGCGCATCGTTGTAGAAACTCTCGCCGAGGTAGTGGTCGAAGGACACATCGAGCGTGCCATACACCTTCTCCAACTGATCGAGCGTGAGGCGCACGCACTGCTGCCAAATGCCGAGGTTCTCCGCATCACCCTGTTGCAGCTTCACCAGCTCGGCCTTGCAGGTTTCCAGCAGCGCTTCGTCGGTCTTGGTCGCCGCGCTGATCGCCTTATAGACGCGCACCAGTTCATGGATCGCATCCGCCTTCAGCGCAGCTTGGTCGAGCTGCGTCTTCCAGCCGTGGATGATCATGCCAAACTGCGTGCCCCAGTCGCCGACATGGTTGTCGGTGATGACCTTGTGCCCGACGAAGCGCGCGACGCGCGCCAAGCAATCGCCGATGAAGGTACTGCGAATGTGCCCGACGTGCATCGGCTTGGCGATGTTCGGCGCGGAGAAATCCACGACGATGGTCTGCGGCTTGGCCACCGTGGTGACACCGCATTGATCGCTGCCCAGGATGCTGCGCAGATGCTCGGCGAGCGCGGCATTGCTGATGCGGAAATTGAGAAAGCCCGGCCCCGCGACGCTGACTTCGCTGCACAGATCATCGACTTGCAGCGCGGATTTGATTTGCTCAGCGAGCGCCTTCGGATTCGCCTTCGCCTGCTTGGCCAGCGTCATCGCCACATTGCTCTGGTAGTCGCCGAATCGCGCGTCGGAGATGAGGTTCACATACACATCGAAGCCCGCAGGCACGGCGATGCCAGCGGTGCTGAAGGCGGACTGAAGACGAGCGGTGAGAAGCGAGCGGAACATGGGGCCGCGAAGGTGGCAAGGCGCAGAGCGATGCCAAGGGATTCTTCAATGGGAACGCCGTGGTCAGGGCGAGCGCAGTCATGAGTGCTGGACGTTCAGCGGCAAGCCTTCGCGAGTGCGTAAGCCCTGGCATAATCATCACCCAGTGCAGAAAGTCCTAGCCAACTCGAAGCACCTCGCTACATACCGCCCTCCTTTCCAGGACACGCGCGCTTAGCTCAGTGGTAGAGCATTACCTTCACACGGTAGGGGTCGCAGGTTCGAAACCTGCAGTGCGCACCATGAGGTGCTACCTTTGATGGGCCACGCCTGAAGCATCCGCCGCTCAGCGCAGGCGAGCCAGCTCGAACAGAGAGGAAGACCATGAGACCATGAGACCATGAGACCATGAGACCATGAAACGAGAGGCATAGCCCCTGCCACTCCCAGTCTCCCAGTCTCCCAGTCTCCCAGTCTCCCAGTCTCCAAGTCCCCCCTCCGCCCCCCCTACCGCCGCAGCGCCAGGATCAGTTCATTGACCTTGTCGATCAGCTCCTGCGTCTGCTGCGGATCGTAGTTCGCATTCGCCGCGAAGGAGACCAGGTTCACCGCATTGGTCACATTGCTGGTTCCCGCGATGGCCGTCGCCAGTTGGGCCTGGGTCACCTCGCCCGGCGGGCCTTGGCCGCCATCATTGCCATTGCCGCCGGTTGCACCGGTTGCGCCGTCCTGGCCGCGTGGGATGCCGAAGACCAGGTGTACCGTGCTGCCATCAAAGAACACCTGCACCGTCGCATTATCGCCGGGATTTAGCGTGTTCACCCCATCCACCACAAAATTCATCACGGGCGCAGGGCTCATCCCGTCCTGGCCACGCGGCAGGCCAAAGGTGAAATGCACATTCGTCCCGTCGAAGGTTGCCACCACCTGCGCCGCATCACCCGGGTTCAACGTCACCACCCCATCCACCACCGCCGCCGCAAACGGCGGCCCCTGAATGCCCGGCTCCCCCTGAATGCCCGGCTGCCCCTGCGGCCCCGCCGGGATGGCCTGGATCAAGTCCAGCAACCCCAGCAACTGCCCGCGCATCTGCGCCGCAGTGGCCGTGGTATTCGAGAGAGGCAGCGTGGGGTCGAAGGGCATGGGAGGGGGCAGGGAAGACTGGGAGAGGGGGAGACTTGGAGACTGGGAGACTTGGAGACTGGGAGAAAGGGGAGACTTGGAGACTGGGAGAAAGGGAGACTGGGAGAGGGGGAGAGGGGGAGACTGGGAGACTTGGAGACTTGGAGACTTGGAGAAAGGGGAGACTGGGAGACTGGGAGAGGGGAAATTACAGAATCCACTTCTTGGAGTTGGCCATCATGGAGACGAGCATTCGGAGGATGACTTCATATGTCTCGTGGAGGTCAGCCGACTCTTCTGAGGGCAGGTAGCCGCAGCGGTGGGAGAAGAGCAGCCAAGTCTGGGTCTCCGCCGCTTCGGTTTCGGCATCACTCAACTTTGCGATGAAGGCCGCTTCATAGCGCCGCTTCCTCCAGGCCTCGGTGAGGTTCGCCGCCACCGAGCGGGAAGAGCGCCGCACCTGATCCGTCAACGAGTCCATCTCCTCCCGAGGAAAGCGCTTCGACAACTCAAAGATCCGCATCGCCGCCTCAAAAGCCCGCTGAAACACCTCCAACTCCGTATGCCTGGTAATCTTCATCGTTCTCCTCCCCGTCCCCAAGTCCCCAAGTCTCCTCCACTCCGAGTCCTCACACCACCACGCTCCCCTCCGCACTCGGAGCCGCATCCCCGCCGTCGTTGCTCGCGATGACGCGTAGCTTCACCGTCTGCCCTGCGGTGAAGCCGGGTAGGATCACCTCCAAATCTTTGACCGACTTGCCCAGCCGCCACGCCGTATCCACCCCCACGACGAAGACCTCCACCTTGTAGCGCGTCGCCCGTGTCGCGTAGGGGAAGGTCACGTCGATACGGCCATTGCCCAGCGCCACCGCCGACACACTCGCCACCGCTTCGGGCGCACTCGGGTTCGCCGGGATATTCAGGCCGAAGTCCTCCCACTTGGCATCGTCTGGCGAGAGCAGTAGCGACAGCTCATCAATCAAGCCGCGCACCCGCTTGCGCAGCATGTCCGTCGCCGCCGTGCGCGCCGCGAAGGCCATCGTCTGGGCGCTCTCCGCATTCGCCACCGCCTGCCGTGCCGTCGAGATCGCCGTCCACTGCGCGGCACAGATCGCCGCCGTCGCTCCCATGTCCACACTCTCGTGGGCGGGCACGGCGGTGAAGTAATTCTTCAGCGCATCCAGCAGGGTGAAACGTGCGTCCTGCTGGCGAGGCACGGCGGTGGACTGGTCGGGGAACCCCGTCGGCTCCCAGTCCGCGTTCCAGCGCTGCCCCAGTTTTTGTTTCAGCCGCAATTGGCACGCCGTGATCACCGCCGCGCCCGTATCATCCGCCGTTTGCAGCGCCGTGTAGGCATTGGCCAGCGCCTGCTTTTTCAGGCCCACAACCGTCTCCGCATTCGACAGCGGTAGGATCGCGGCACGGATCGCCGTCTCAATGTTTTGTTTGATGCCGACCGCCACTTCATGCTGGTGGCAGCCATCCGCCACGCGGTCGGCCAGGGCCCGGAGCACGTCCGGATTATCAGGAGTAGGATTCGATGCCATAGTTTTACGATTCAGTTTCTTGGGTTTCGGGGGCAGCGCCGGGGCAGGTGAGTCCGGTGAATCCCAGACAAAGCTGTCCCAGAGCGTCAGAGGATCATCCCAGCGCATTCAGAGAGGGGGTGGGGGTGGCGGAGAGGGGGACTTGGAGAGGGGGGACTTGGAGTGGGGGAGGCTTGGAGAGGGGGAGACTTGGAGTGGGGCACAGGCTTCCAGTCAGGGTTTTTGATCACCTCGATCATCCTGCGCGAAAGAGGGGGAGACTTGGAGTGGGGCACAGGTTTCCAGTCTGGGTATTGGCTCGGCGAGACTTGCTGCCTCCCGGAGGGAGGAGAGCCATTAGCCGGTGGTGCAACCACCGGACCCAGCCAGGAAGACGCCCGCCTCCCGGAGGGAGGTGAGAATGCAGGCCCCAGAAAACGAGACTCTGAGGTGCCAGCCATAGATTCCGGCCAAGACTGCCCAGACTCCGAAGTGCCAGCGGAGAATCTCCGCCACCGTTCCCGAGAGTCGGTTTCCCCGTCGGGCATTGTCCGGCACCACTCCCGAGAGTCCGGTACCACGCCAGAGATTCTCCGCTGCTACCTCCTACCCTCGGCACCCTCACCGGAGAATCTCCGCCATCGTCCCGCAGCCAGCACAGCCTCGCGGAGGAATCTCCGCCACCACTCCGCACACTGCCCAGCGTCACCGGAGCATCTCCGCCATCGTCCTGCACACTCCCCACCGCCAGCGGGAGATTGCGCCCCACCCTTCCGAGACGCCCCGCCGCCACCGGAGAATCTCCGCCAGCGTTGCCGAGACTCCCAGGTGCCAGCCAAAGATTCCGGCCAGCGCTGCCGAGACTCCTCCACTCCAAGTCTCCCCCTCTCCCAGTCTTCCGTCCCCACCGAGTCTGCTCGACGCTCCTCCATTCCCCGTCTCCAAGTCCCCTCCACTCCAAGTCTCTTCGTGCGGCTGTGTTCATGGGGCGGAGCCTAGCCAGAAAACAACGCCAGCATAGGGAACCATAGTTCCACCCTTGGGCAGGCATCACCACAGCAGAACCCTAGACCACCCGAGCCTCGCGCAGCATCACATCGGGCTCCATCCCGAGCCCGTGCGCAATGCGCGATACGGAATCCAACGTAGGCAGCCGTAGCCCCTGCTCCACCATCGCCAGGAAGCGACGGCTCAGCCCCGTCAGCGCCTCCAGCGCCCGAAAGGAAAGCCCCGCCGCCAGCCGAAGCCGCCGCATCAAGGCCCGGAACCCCGCACACACCGGCTCCTGCTCCAGCCGCGACACGACAGGAAGGGAGACATGCGCCTCAGACTTTTTTGCAGACTTGGGTTTCATCGTGGGAGAAACGGGTTCACCAATATTACAGGAAAAAGCACCGAGTGTGACAAACTAAAGCCAAAAAGTTTCTGCTTTAGTTCTGGCTTGGCTCGGGAGCTTCTGCTTGGTAGCCTCCAAAACCCTCATCCTCAGGGCCACCCAGCCCCCAAGCCCGCGTGGGCACAATGCCAAGGAATCCCAATGACCTTCTCCGCCCCCACCAGAAAACCGTCAGCCGCCCCCTCCGCTCTCAGGACGAGTTCCAGCCCTCTGTCGCAAAAACAAAACAAGCCGACCAGCGTCCCGGTCGGCTTGTTGTTAAAGGAAGCACTTTTGTCCCGGTGTCTCCGCATGGCGAAGAGTGAGAACGGGTTGATACTTCAAACTTTGTCTTGATTCCGCCGTTACCCTATCTGTCGCAATTATGAACGCAACTCCAAATTCTCCCCTCATCACTTCCGGGCTCACTCTCGCTTTGGATGTCGGCCATTCCTCTATTGGTTGGGCTTTATTGACCAACGAGGCCAAAGGTTTAACGCCTCTACCCGCCGTGCATCATTGTGGCGTGGTGACATTTCCCACCAATGATTGCCTGGCCAAACAACGCCGCACCTACCGGCGGCAAAGGCGGCATGTGCGGTCGATTCGCCAGCGCATTCGCCGCACAGGTGATTTGCTCACTCATCTTGGGGCGCTGAGCGCTGATGAACTAGCGGCTAAGCATTGCCAAGGTGGTGGGCACCCTGCGCCGTGGTTGCTTGCGGCTAGGGTGCTAGCCTCGGACGGTGCCAAAGAATATTTGCTGGGTTGGTCGCAGTTGTGGGATGTGCTGCGCTGGTATGCCCACAACCGCGGCTACGATGGCAACAAAAAATGGAGCCGCAGTGGGGATGAAGACGATGAGGACATGGAAAAGGTGACTCATGCCAGGGAGATGATGAGGGCCTTTGGTCGAACCACGATGGCAGAGACGATTGCCCTCTTCATGTTTAAACCGCATGGGATAACAGACCCTTTAAATGCTGATCCCATGAGGCTTCCCCCCTTTAATCTTGATCCCACCAAGCGCCAGTGCCGTTACAAAGGGCAGAATGCGGCCTTCCCACGCGAAGCCGTGGAGGCTGAGGTTCAGCGTATTCTGTTGGCGCATCAGGGGCATCTTCCTCAGTGTGACGAGTTGTTGATGGCCGCTTTGCTTTCTGATGCTAGCGCCGTTGCCTGCCCTGCTATTCGCCTGCCCAAACGTTACCATGGGGGCTTGCTGTTTGGCCAACTGTTGCCTCGCTTTGAAAATCGTATTCTCACCCAGTGCCCCTTCACGGGGAAGACAGTGCCCTCCAAGCATAGTTTTGAGTTCCTGCGCTGGCGTTGGGCCATGAAGATGGCCGACATTGTGGTCGGCGTGGCAGGGGATAAAGGGCTGCGCCCTTTGAATGAGTCCGAGCGCCTCGCACTGAATGAGAAGATGCAGTCGCGTGGCTATCTCACGCCGGGCGAACTCAAGACCTTCGTCAAAGAAATCACAGGATGCGTGTGGTCCAACTTGGAGGCCATGCTGATTCATCCAGACGCCAAAGAAGCGCTGGAGTTGCTGCCCATCGCCAAGGGGCGTGATGCCTTTCGGGCGGTATGGGCTAACCTTTCGCCAAAGCATCGGCATCTCTTCGCCAACCAGTTGATGCGAGGCAAGACGCTAACGGCCCAAGAAATCGAACAATGGTTACGAGATAAGGGCGATGAGGCTGCTGCCAATGCTTTGGTGAGTGGCTTAGCGGCCACTAAAAAAGGCAAGCTCACCGATGAAAAACTCTTGGCTTTACGAGCTGAACCGATTGCTTTTAGGAAGCTGAATGGTCGTGCGCCGTATGGCACGGCTTGCTTGCTTAAAGCCGAGGGCGAAGTGCTTGCTGGCTACGATCCACGCAAGGAATGCAAAGCGACGAAACCCGCTAAAGGCGAGGCAAAGGAGGCGGATGGTTGTCTCGTTCGCCACCAAGCGATATTGGATGCTGAACTAAACAAAGCCCTGCATGACAAGACCAATAACCATCTGATACGCCAACGCCTTGCGACGTTGGAAAAACTCATCAAAGACCTCGCCGCGAGCCAAACCTTAACAGGTGGGCAACCCATCATCCACACCGTGATTGAGGTGAATCGCGACCTGCGTGCGATGTCCGGCATGACGGCAAAGGAGATGGCTTCGGACATGAATTTACGTCTCAATGCCTTCAAATCGGCTGTGGCTTATCTTGAGACGGCCTTCGAGGGCCAGAAAATCAACATTACCCCAGGGCTCATCCGCAAAACTCGCGTCGCGATGGACATGGACTGGATGTGTCCCTACACGGGCAGAAAATATGGTGCAGCCGACTTGCTGAGTGGCGCGCAGTACGACAAGGATCACATTGTACCCTACAGCGCGAGGCCTTCCAATAGTTTGGAGTCCCTGGTTATCACACGCCGGGAGATCAATGATGCTAAAAAAAATCGAACGGGTTTGCAGTTCGTCGAGGAATTGAATTTGCCGGAGAACCTCGCCGAGAGAGATAGGCTAGGGGTTTGGACACCCAAGCACTACCGGGACTTTGTGGATGGCCTTGATACACGCAAAGGCCACGATGACGACAAGAAGCGCAAGCGCCGCCGTCAAGGGCTCATGCTCATGGCGAAGTGGGAGGAAAAGGAGGGAGGTTTCTTGCCCGCTGACTTGACGGTGACTTCCCATCTGGTGCGGCTCGGTGCGCAAAGCGTGCGCAGGGCGCTGCCGCATCTAAAACCCGAGGACGTGACTTCCATGCCCGGTAGCGTCACAGGCGAGCTGCGCAAGGGCTGGCATCTGCTGGGGTTGCTCGCTGAGGCGAATGCCAACGTGAAAGACCCTGAAACAGGTGAACTGAAAACCAAGACCGAAATCCGAGACATCACTCACCTTCATCATGCCCTTGATGCCTGTGTGCTGGGACTTGCAGGAATTTATTTCCCCCTCAATCGCGGGGTATGGGATCTGATTGTGAAGCGCAATCCAACGGAGGCGGAAAAGAAAAAGCTTATCGAGCTAGGCATCTACAAGCGTGACTCCGAGGGCAGGCTGCATCTAGCTGATGACTTGGGCGAAGCAGTGAAGGCGCAGATAGCTTCGTGTTTGAAAGAGAAGCTGGTAGTGCAGCACATCCCGAAGGACATGACGGGCATGAAGGTGGAAGAGAATACCCGGAGTGTCGTCTCAATCACTGATGGGCGTGCCACACTGCGCCAGCAAGTTCGCGACCCCAAGACGGGTAAACTCGTGCAAAAGTTCACGGATGAGCCGTTGAGCAAACTTGTTGGCCTGCGGGAAGGAAAGCTCAAGAAGCAAAAAGGTGTGCGAGTCATCACGGACAACTTTGGAGTGGCCATTTTGGATGAGCTTCCCGAGGGAGCGCCAGAGGCGGAGCGTTTCATCATTATCCCCTGGCACCGGGTCTGGAGCCGCGTGCAAGAGATTAGAACGCTGAACAAGGGCAAAATGCCTCTATTGCTCAGGCTCGGCCAGCGAATCAAGGTGGCCGAAGGCAACTTCGCTGGGGTATGGACCATTCACAGCGTCAAGAACAACGCCAGCGCCATGTCGCTTGATATTGGATGGCCCGACGTGGTGACACTCAAGAATAAGACTGAGGGGCACAAGATCAATGTGCGACTGGCTTCCCTGCTGAAAGGTGGGCTGACGGTGCTGAGTGATTCCTTGGTTGGTAAATGATTTTTTTTGCCTCTACAAAGAAGAACTCCTGTCATATTGCTCAGTTTAAACTTGTGGTCTATGGAGTGTTAGGCGATAGGGAGGTGGGAGCCCCTTGAGTCGCTTTTTTGCTACTAGAAGGACTCCTGCTTTGCCGACTGATTCCATGTGTCAATGCGACCCGCGAGGGTGGCATCGGCCATGGGTGGGCCGAGCTAATCCGCAGAGAAAAAAATCCATGACCAAAACACATCTGTGTCTTGTTACGTTCGACCTCAATAATGGTGCGACGCAACAGGACTACCAAAACGCCTACCAAGACCTCAAGGCCATTGGCCTTATAGCAACCGCAACTGGAGAGAATGGAACGGTCGTTAAACTGCCAAACACCACTTGCATGGGCTCCTTCACAGGCAGTTCATCAGCTAGTGTCAGCGCAGAGTTAGCGACCCGCATTGATACCGCCTTTCGCCGAAGGGGGTTCAACGCCGAAGTCCTGGTTAACGCCGGGGTTGATGCAGCATGGAACTACCGTGCAACCCAGCCGCCATTGCCGTTGCAACGGCCACGATAAAACAAGGGCTGAGATCGGGGTGCCGTCTGAACAACAAAACACTTCCGACCCCAGCCATTGCAGAGAGTAACCTCAACTAGAAGGTGTCGGCCCTGGTTTGATCTGTCAAGCCAGGGCCTTTTGGTTTTGTGAAGCCATGCCCTATTTTGCTTCATTCTAAATGGCTTTGGAATTGTCCCCAAGCTGAGGCTGCTTGACCATGTTTATTGACAAAAGTTCGTCCATGAGACCCTCTTTACTGCATGATCACCCTCCCCATCAAAGAAGCGCAATCGAGCTTAATTCGGCTCTGCCATGACTTGGCGGCGTCGGGGGAGAGCCGCCTCATCGAAGAGGATGGAACGGCGCTTGTGCGGCTGGTGCCTGAACCCGTCGCGATTCTTGGGCTGGGGCAGCGGCGCAGCATCATAGAGGACTTGGCCGAATGGGATCGGGTGCATGGAGCCTTGCCGGAGGATGTGCCTGATTTTCCCGATGTTTGGCTAGCACGCGCGGCCAATGCTTGCAACCCGTTGCCCCTTGCTGGCACGGCATGGGAGTCGGACTGGAATACCCCCGAGGAGGATGCTGCATGGCGCGATTTGTAACAATCGTCAGTTTGGACGAAGAGTTGCAGATTACCCAACCCTGCCTAGCCTATGCCCCATGAACTGGAAGGAAAACATCACCCTATGGCGCAGCCTGTCGCCGGAGGAGAAGTTGCGTCGGCGCTGGGAGTCGATTCCGCTGTCGGTGGCCCAGAGCATGGCCTTCGAGGGGGAACCGGTGCCGATGGAGAGGATTCGCGCGACACTCGCCCGGATCGAGCTACCCGATTTGTTGAAACCACGCAAGGTACCCTGAGCTATGCGGAACTGGCACCCCTGCTGGCGGATCGCGTGACGGCGGCGGAAGCCGCGATTGCCAATGGTGAAATGGCTGGCTTGGGGTTGGACGATCACTTGCTGCGGGAACTCCATGGCCGCATCTGTGGCGACCTCGTGCCTGCTTGGGCGGGCAAGTGGCGTGATATTGAGGTGCGAGTGGGGCGACTGCAACCGCCCTTGCCCCATGATGTGCCTGTCCTGATGCATAATTATGGACTCGATCTTCAGGCTCGGTGGCCAGGGGCGGCAGAGACACCTTCTGAACTCACGCTGGAGCTGCTTGCCTTTGCCGAGGGGCGATTCTTGACTCTGCATCCCTTCCGTGATTTCAATGGGCGGACGATTCGCTTATTCCTGCGTGAGGTGTTGAGACGGCTCGATCTGCCTTATCCTGTCCTCGCCCCCGAGGGTGAGAGCGAACGTGCCGCCTACTTTTTGGCGCTGGAAGCTGCGGATAAGCATGACTGGGCACCGCTGGTCGAGATATGGCGAGAGCGTCTCGGCTTTTTCACATAAACTGCGCCCCTTGACAGATACGCTTACATTAGCGCTCCTACACAAGAGCGCTATGTCCTACCACATCCTGAACATCGACAGCCCGCAATGCAGCCTGAGCTGCAAGGATGGGCAAGTCACCTGTCGGGTGGATGGCGAAGACAAGCCGCGCACGGTGCCGCTGGAGGATGTGGCGAGCATCATCATCACGAGCTTCTCGGCGACGGTGCATAGCAAGCTGCTCATCGAGGCAGCTCGCCACGGCGTGACGCTGATCCTGTGTGAAGCCTTCACCCCGGTGTCGATCTTGCTCCCGGCGAACCGCAGTACCGACACGATCCTCACCCGCGCCCAGCTCGACATTAAACAAAGGGAGCGCGACACGCTCTGGCGGCGCACGGTGGATGCCAAATGCCGCAACCAACTGCTGCTGGCCGAGCTGCTGGCCCCTGATGACAAGAAACTCGATGAGCTGCGCAAGGTGGTGAAGGGACGGCACGAACACAAGGAGGCGATGGCGGCGCGGCTGCATTGGGGCATTTATGGCCGTGCCTTGGGCATTCCTGATTTCATCCGCGACCGTGCGCAGCCCGGCGTGAATTCTTTGCTGAACTATGGCTACGCGGTGCTGCTCTCCACAGTACTGCAAAAGCTCTTCGGCGTGGGGCTCGATCCCACCTTCGGCATCTTCCACGTCACCCGCGAGCACGCCACGCCGCTGGCCTATGATTTGATGGAACCCTTCCGCACCTGCGTGGATTGGCGCGTAGCCCAGTGGGTGCGTAGGACAGGCATCCTGCCTGTCACGAGTGCCGAGGGCATCCTGCCCTCCCCAGAGCCCGCTTCTGCAC
Source organism: Verrucomicrobiota bacterium (assembly GCA_031411235.1). GTDB lineage: Bacteria > Verrucomicrobiota > Verrucomicrobiia > Verrucomicrobiales > Verrucomicrobiaceae > JANOAR01. The sequence continues at coordinate 58,688 of JANOAR010000051.1, forward strand.
TCCAAGTGGATAAACCCTTCCGCGCCTGGGTGACGGCCTTCCCTCTGGAGAAGGTGGACTACCTTGAAATGAACTTGGACATACGCGGTGTCGTAGAGGGCGTGGTGCGCCTCTTTCGCCGCGCCGTGATCGAACACAAACCCACGATCTATAAGCCGTGGACACCGAACTCTACAAAATGGGCTGGCTCCTGGTAGCCTTTGACCTGCCAACCCTGACCAAGAGGGAACGCAAGGCCGCGCACAACTTCCGCGAATGGCTGAAGGACGACGGCTACTCCATGATGCAGTGGAGCGTGTATGTGCGCGCCTGTGTCACCTTTGCCCGCCAAGGGACACATCTGGATCGGCTCAAGGGGCACCTCCCGCCAGAGGGTAGCGTGAGAGCCATTTTCATCACCCGAGCGCAGTGGGAGAAGTCCTTCGTCATGCATGGAGCGCCGAGCGAAGAGGGCGAGGAACCGGAAGCTATGCCCGAGCAAATCTTGCTCTGGTGAGGAAGACACTGCACGAAATCTGCACTTTTGCCGCTGGGAAAGAGCGATTGGGAAAGCGAAATACAGGCTTGGAAGCAATGGATGAGGCGTCCCTTCCCTTGCTTGGCAAGGGAAGGAAGCCCCGGCAGGAGCAGAGCGAGTCTGCCCCTGCCGGAATTGGAATCAAGGCAAAGCTGTGAGTTGCTGACCTGGACGTTCGCCTCAAGTCTGCCCCTGCCGGAATTGGAATCAAGGCAAAGCTGCTGCGATTAAAACCCATACAAATCCTGGAGTCTGCCCCTGCCGGAATTGGAATCAAGGCAAAGCGTCCGGCAAATTCAATTACAGCACGAAACTAGTCTGCCCCTGCCGGAATTGGAATCAAGGCAAAGCCGGAGATCATCAGCCAAGTGATGGCAGCGAAGTCTGCCCCTGCCGGAATTGGAATCAAGGCAAAGCCGGTGCGACCTTTAAGGTAGAGCGTTTCGGAGTCTGCCCCTGCCGGAATTGGAATCAAGGCAAAGCTTCGGCATCGTTGAAGGCACGGAGGGACAAAGTCTGCCCCTGCCGGAATTGGAATCAAGGCAAAGCAGCCGCGCCATGATCCACTCCCACGCGTCTAGTCTGCCCCTGCCGGAATTGGAATCAAGGCAAAGCTCCCACCATAGCAGTCCAGGCGGTCTAGCAAGTCTGCCCCTGCCGGAATTGGAATCAAGGCAAAGCGCGCGGCCTCATCGGCGATGCGACGGCCTAGTCTGCCCCTGCCGGAATTGGAATCAAGGCAAAGCTGCTCGGGCGAGGTGCGCGAGGCGTGGTCTAGTCTGCCCCTGCCGGAATTGGAATCAAGGCAAAGCGACGAGGCGGGGCTCATAGATCGAATTTTTAGTCTGCCCCTGCCGGAATTGGAATCAAGGCAAAGCTGACGACGACGAGGCCACGGGCTTCGCAGAGTCTGCCCCTGCCGGAATTGGAATCAAGGCAAAGCTCAGGCGTGCGGAGATGCGATGGCCGTGCAGTCTGCCCCTGCCGGAATTGGATTAGTACATGCCGAGGTAGAAACTGGAACTACCATCCGTGTGGCCGAAGATTTACGATTCTTTCATGAGCATTTATATTCTGATGGACGGTTACGACGTACCATTGTCACACGCACACCTCTTGTTTCGTATCGACACCGTCCCGAAATATCACAATCGGCATTGACGTCACGGAAACTGTTATTGGCATTACGGGTGGCCGCATTTGAACAAATGATTCTTTGCAACACCAATTTGGGCACGAACGATGCATGGACTGATAAGTTCATTATTTGGGGTGCGGGACGCGATGGAAAAGATTTCTTTAAGG
>JANOAR010000052.1:0-81875 GCA_031411235.1 Verrucomicrobiota bacterium
CTTCGATGGCGCGAGCGGTGCGGGCGATGGCTTTTAAGTCGTCGCGCAGGCTGTCGATGAGGTCGGACTTCTGCTCGGTCGCGGGGCTGGCACTGCTGCCGGGCTGGGCGCTGGCGTCTTTCAACCCGGCAACGGCGGTGCTGATGCTGGCGAGAGCGCTGGCTCCCCGGCTACCCGCAGGGAAGTCGGTGGCGTGGGCTTGGCCGAAGGCTTGGACGCGTTGGAGGGCGCTGAAGACGGAGAATTGGCGGTCGTTCATGGTGGGGAAGGGATAAGGGAGAAGGTTGAAGGGATAAGGGACGGAGGGTGGAGAGACGGGCTAGTTAGCGGGGGATGTGTAGCCTTCTGCGTGAGCAGGGGGCCGAGGGCGCGGGCGCTGGCTAAGGTAGCAGGGGCGCAGGTGGATGTGGGAATGGGTGCGGGGGCTGGTGGCGGCGATGCGGGTGAATGTGGCGGCAGCGCAGAAGGGGCTGCCCACGGCGCAAGTGAATGTGGCAGAGGGTGCAGGCCGATGTAGCAAGGGGTGCAAGTCGGTGTCGCACGCGGTGCAGGCGAGGCTGCACAAGGTGCAAGTCGATGTGGCAGGGGTGCAGGGCGATGTCGCACGAGGCGCAAGCTGACGTTGTAGGCGGTGCAGGTCGGTGCGTTGTCTGCTGAGGGCGGCGTTGCGCCTACGGTGCTCCCCATTTTTGGGGCGCTGCGGACTTGCCTTTTTCCAGGAATCGCTGTGGAGCAGCTTAAATGCCGAATGCCGAATGCCGAATGCCGAATGCCGACGCTGGGGCGGTGCAATTCGTGATTTTACGGGCGGTGGCTCGCATCACTAATCATTTATAGAGTCCATTTGGTTTGGACAAGAAAAAACAAGCATCACCGTTAAAAAATTTGATTCGATGACTCTCACGGCAGCACAAAGCGATGCTTGTATGGTTCTTTTGTGTCATGGCACAGGGCTATGTGCTCGTGAGACTTACGCGTGGGTGCCTCCACGGAAGGGGCTATGTGGGTGGGTCGCAGGAAGAAAGCCACTGCATCCTGTGCGGCTTCCAGCTTCACCGCGAGGCACAGCGCAGCAGCGTTCGGGTTCAATCGTGATCTCTGTCGATGGAATAATGAGGTCAGAACGGCTAAAGCCTGGACTCCAACATGGCCAAAGTAAGTCTGGATCGAATGGCCCATAAGCTTGAGCGGGGCACGTTGGAGTCCAGGCTTTGGCCGTTCTGGGGCGCTTCCTCTTTTTATTCAGAGCGGTGCTAGCCACAAGCCCCTTCTCCTACCGCTCTTGCTCGGCTGGCAGTGCCCGCCGTATCTCGTCCTGGTCGCGCCTTGTGCCGAAGTCGAGGGTCTGCTCTAGCACTTTGCTGCGGCCAGCTTCGACTTGGTTGGGCTTGTCGAGCGGGTCGCTGCTGCGGATGATTTTGGGTTGGATGAAGATGAGCAACTCCTCGCGGCTTTTCTGCGTCTCGGTACGGTTGAAGAGGTGCTTGATGATGGGGATGCGGCGCAGGAAGATGACGCCGTTCTCGGACTTCTGCTCGCGCTCGGTGATGAGGCCGCCGAGGACGACGGTGCTGCCGTCTTTGACCGTGACGGTGGTGACGAGTTCTTGGGTGCCGATGGTGGGCACGTTGTTGCCGCCGACGATTTGGGTGCCGACGACGTTGTCGTTGATCTGGGCGATGCGCAGAGTCACTTCGTTGTCGGAGTTGATCAAGGGAACGACTTCGAGCTTCAGCACGACGTCGCGGTAGTCGATGCTGCTGCTGACGGAGGCGGTGTTGCCGCCGATGCCGCCGCCGTTGTAAAGGGAGGAGACGGGCACGGCGATGCGCTGGCCGGAGGAGATGGTGGACTTGACGTTGTTGGTCGCATAGATGGCGGGGCGGGAGAGCACTTTGAAGTTTTTGTTGCCCTCTAAAAGATGGATGTAGCGCCCGAGATTGCCCATCTGGCCGTAGAGGTTGAACTTGTTGAAGTCGTAACCTCCGAGGTTGGATAAGGGGATGTCGATGAGCCCAGGTGTGCCTGCCACAGCGGCGGCGATGGTGCCTGCGGTGCCGCCGTTGCCTGTGCTGCCGGGATTGGTGCCTGTGGTGGTGCTGCCACTGGTGCCGGGAGAGGTGGTGGTGCCCGTGGTCGGCGTGGTGGTCGTGGTGCCACTGCCCTGATGCCGCAGGGTGAAGTCATCAAGCCCGCGCAGGAGATCGACGCCGTAGTCGTACTGGCCGCCGAGATTGACCTGACCGATGAGGGTGGAGATGTAGATCTGCTGCGGGCGAATATCCATGGTCTGGATCAGCTTGTCGATGATCTGCACATGCTCGGGCGAGCCGGAGACGATGAGGCTGTTGCTCTGCGGATCGGCGATGAGCAGGGTCTTGCCGACGACGACGGATTCGGGCGAACCGGTATCCTCGGGGTCGGCTAGGGAGCTGTGCGAGCTGTTGCCACCGCCGCCCATACCGCCGCCGTACCCGCTATTGTTGAAGCCATTCTGCTGGTTGTTGTAGCCGCTGTTGTTGCTGGCTTGGCGTGCCTCGGTGGACGGGGTGCTGGTGCTACGTTTTTTGGTTCGGCTGCCGCTGCTGCCAGTGGTGCCGCCGCCGTTGCCATCGCTCTCGATGTCGGTATCGCGCGAGAGGGCATCACGGGCGATGGCGAGGAAGGCGGTGACGGACATGTACTGGAGCTTGCGCTGGAGGAAATTGGCTTCGCTGGCTTCGTTGTCGAGCTTGGCGACGAGGCCTCTGATGTAGGCAATATCGACGGGGCGGGCGATGACGAGCAGGGAGTTGGTGCGGCGGTAGGCGATGACTTTGACCTTCGCGGCAGTGGGGTTGGTGTTGGCGGAGTTGGCGCTGCCGATGCCGGGGATGCTGGGGGCTGCGATGGGTTGGCCGGGCTGGGCTTGCGCTGGGTTGGGGGCTTGGCCTGCGATTTGGGTGGGGGCTGTGGCGGACTTTTCCTTCTCCTCAAAAATTTCGTTGATGATGTCGGCGATGCTTTCGGCGTCGGAGCGCTTTAGCTCGATCATTTCATTCTCGATCTCGGCGGGCGGTACGTCGATGACTTGGGCGAGGTTGAAGATGCTGCGAATGGTCGCGGTGTTCTCGGTGATGATGATGTTGGAGGTGTTGTTCACCGCTGTGATGGCTCCGTACGAGTGCAGCTTGATGACGGTGGTGAAGGCCTTGGTCGCCTCCTCGGGCGAGATGTTTTGCAACGGCATGACGAAGTGAACCGTGGTGTCGCCCTCGGGTAAGTCTTTGATGGCGGTGAACACGGGCAAACCTTCGGCGGTGGGGCTCTTGCCGCCGGTGTGGTGGATGAGCATGACGGTGGTGGGGTCCTTCTCTATGATGGCGTAGCCATTGAGCAGCAGGGAGGCGTCGATGAAGCGCAGGGCTTCCTTCTTGCTCATGGGGCGCACGCCGATGATGCGCAGGGTCTCGCCCTGGAGGCTGCCATCGAGGATCATGTTTTTCCCCGTGAGCTGCTGGTAAAAGGGGATGATGCCCATGATGGGCGTGTTGGGGAAGTTGACCTTGATCAGCGCGGAGTCATCCAGTGCCTGGTAGTCGCTGCTGGCAGGCGCACTGCCTGCGGCGGCTGGTGGTGGGGCCGTGGCGGGAAAGCCTGTCTGCGCCTGGCCAACGAGCCCGAGCGAAGCAAAGCCTAGGCCGAGTATGAGGAGCCAGGGTGCAAGGGGGCGAGGGGCGCGTGTCGTCATGGTGGAATATATTTTGTATAATTAACCATCAACCATAATATTTAGCAAGTGTTGTAATTTCAATATACGAACTATTCACCATGCCAAGATGTGGCTCTTTGAGTGGCAGGGATCTGTTGTGCTTGAAGAGACATCTAGGCCCCGTTGAGGGGGGGGATTGTTTTTTGCGTCACATCTTGGTGATTGGCGGCCCTTTGTGTTCACGCTAACCTTTCCTTCCCATGCGCTCCCTACCCATTCTCACCTTTGTTGTCATTGCCCTCGGCTTACCGTTTGCCAGTGGCCAGACGCCCACTTCCGAGGTGTCTGTGGTCGCGACGGCTGGCGAGGACAAGCCTGCGGCGGTGCCGCCGCTGCCTGCGGATGTGGCGGCGAAGTTGCTAGCGCGGGTGGAGAAGATGGAGAAGGACTTCGAGCAACAGAAGCGCGAGGTGCTCACGAGTGCCATCGCTCGGCTGTCCACTGCGGCAGGCAGCGATCTGGCGGCGATTGACTTATACCTGGGCTGCCGCCGCATCCTCGCCGCACGCTCGGCTGCCGCGCAGGAGGCGATAGCGACCAAAAAGCCCGACCCCAAAGACGCCCGCGCGATGGACAAGCGCGAGGAGCAATTGCGCGACAGTCTGGAGGAACCTGGGCATGGGGTGGTACTGCGACTCCAGGCCGAGTACCTGATGATCACGCTGGAGGCACCTGCGGCGAAGGATCGCGCGGCGCTGGTAGGCCGGGTGCGTGACTTTGTGAACAAGGCGATGGGGATCATCCGCCTGTCCATCTCGGCTCCGATGGCTGCCGGAGGCAACAAGGTAGTCGCCACCACCAACTCCAAAGGCAAGAATCGTGACCAGGATAAAGACCAGCAACTTCAGGCGGAGATGCGTGCTCGCCGCGCTATTCCCCAGCAGCTTCGGCAGTCGGTGCTGAGCACGGTGTTTGCCCAGGCTTACAATTTGAACAACTACCACCAGAAGCTAGAAGGCTGGGTGAATACGCCGCTCGCGCTTGAGTCCGTTTATACCAACTACATCATGCCCTACTACCGGGCGCAGCGGCGTGCGGATCTCGTGGCGGTGTGGGACGAGTACCTGAACCACAACCTGACGATGCAACGCGCGATGCTCGATGATGCGCCTTTTGCCCGCTGGGGTATCACCGAGTATAAACAGCTCCAGTGGGATAAGTGGTGCGATCTTTTGGTCTATGGCAGCAATCCGAGCGTGGCTGCCGACGAGTTGGCCAGCCTTTTTCACGATAATCCCACGCACCCGCAGACTGCTGCGTGGCTGGAGAATCTGAAGGCTCTCGCCGAGCCCTACAAGCCTGCGCCGCCTGCACCCGCCGAGCCCGAGTCGCCGAGCCCAGCGGCAGCTCCGACACCCGCGCTGGGGACGCCAGAAGCTCCGTTTAAATTCTAGCCCGGCCAGCGAAACGGCGTGCTGTTGTAGAGCCTGGATTTGGGGTAGGCGGAGAGGCGGATGCGGTTGCTGGAGTTGCCGCTGATGAGCCAGACGTTATTGGCGTCTTGGGCGTGGAGGAAGCCGACGTGGCCGGAGTTGCCCGGTTCGGTGGGTTTTAACACCGTGATGGCTCCATAAGTAGGGCCGACCGCCCGGCCAAAATTCACCCACCCTGAGGCGAGCCCCGTGCCAGCGCCACGCACACCCGCCGAGAGGAGGCACCAGTTCACAAAGGCAGCGCACCATGCGGTCTCATCGTGGCCGTTGATGCCGACGCTGCGCAGGTAGGTGACGATGCGAGGATTGTCGCCAGACTGCTGCTCGCTGACGCCGAGCTGCAACTCGTGCTGAGCCCACTGCATCCACGGCGGAGCGGCCTGAACGGGGCGGGGCTGCGGCTGGAATTGCGGTTGAAATTGCGGCTGTGGCGGGGCCGATGGGCCTGGCACGTTCAGGGCTTGGCCGGGGTGCAGGACTTGGCAATTGTTGCCGACGCAGAGGCCAGGATTCCACTGCTTGAACTGCTCAAAGCTGATGCCAAAGCGCTTGGCGATCTTGGTGGGGTAGTCCCCAGGTTGGACGATGTATTGGGCCATGACTTTATCGAGGATAGCCTAGGAGCACGAGCGAGGGCAAGCAGAAGGCTAAATATCAAACGACATCGCCTCTTTGGGCCGCTCGCGTTCCAGCACATTCGCCACCGTCGTGGTGGTGAGCCAGGCATGGACTTGGCCACGCAGTTCGGCAAAGGTACGGCCCAGGGAACAACTGCCGACGATGCCGCAGTCGCAGGCACTGCGTTTGCCCGCATGAATCGCGCAGGCGATGGGCTCGGCGGGGCCGTCGATCAGTTCGATGATTTCGCCCAGGGGGATGAGTTCGGGCGCACGCCCGAGTTGGTAGCCGCCGCCCACGCCGCGCTTGCTGCGCAACACACCGCCGTTTTTGAGCACCAGGAGGATTTGCTCCAGAAACTTCAGCGGTATGTTCTCGCTCTTCGCGATCTCTTGAATCGCAAAGGTGCGCCCCGTCTTGTCTCGCGACATAGCGACGATGGCGCGCAAGGCATACTCGGCTTTCTTGGAGAGCTTCATGGATAAGGTGGTAGCAGGGCGACGCCTCTACGCGAAGCCAAAACAGGGCGCAAGAGGCGTCATAAGCTGTTCAAATAAGGCCCGAGCCCACCAGCCCACGCATTACGACAATGCCGATGGCCGGTGTTGGGAGTGATGGGTTACCTGTTCATTCACCTCCACTTTTATTGTCAGCTATGGCGCGGCGCGGCGTTATCATCGGCCCTTTATGCTGCGTCTTGCCCTCATCGTTTTCACTTTGCTCACCCGCTTCGCTGCCGCCTGCGACGTGCCTGTGTTTCGTTATGCCCTAGAGCGCTGGGCGGGCGATCCTTTTCAGCTCGTGGTTTTCCATGCGGGCAAGCTTGAGCCGAGCCTTGATGCGCAGCTCGCGGCGCTGGAGTCAGACCCCGATTTAGAATCAAAAAAAGTCACGCCCAACTGGCAGATCGTGCGTGTCGATACCAGCAAAGCGGTACCCAAGCTGTGGAGCACGCTAGGGGCCACGGTGCAAAAAACGGCCGTGAACACGACCACGCCCGTTGCCGCGCTTTGCACGCCCGAGTGGCGTGTGGGCGACGAACCTCTGTGGTCTGGTGAGCTGACGAATGCGGTGCTGGCAGAGCTTTCGCAGTCGGCGAAGCGCAGCGAAGTAAGTCGCCATCTGCTTGCGGGAACAGCCGTCGTTTGGCTACTACTAGAGTCCGGCGATAAGGCCAAAAACGAAGCCCTAGCGACGCTGCTCAGCACCGAGTCCGAGCGCCTGCGCAACACCATTCCCGAGCCTCATGGGGTGAAGTATGATGGCGTGAATGTGCTGTCGCCGCTGCCCATCGCGATCTCATTTGCCACGGTGCGCGTGGCCGCAGCCGATGCCGCTGAAGCCATGCTCATCCGGCAGCTCACCAATGGCGAGCCCATCACCGAGCCGTGCCTGTACCCGATCTTTGGCCGAGGGCGTGTGCTGGGCCAATTCCATGCTAGCAAGGTGGACAAAGGACTGCTGGAAGAGACGGCTGCCTTCCTTTGCGGCGCATGTTCCTGCCAAGTAAAGGCGCAGAATCCCGGCTTCGATCTGCTGCTCCATGCGAACTGGAACAGCATCTTCGGCGAGGAGGCAGTGCCACCGCCCGAGGCGAAAGATCAGCCTGCGAGCAAGCCAGAATACCTGCCGCTGCCGAAACGAAAAACTCCCAAAGCCTAACTGCACTATGCCACACAAATACGCGCCCACGCCATCACCCATCGTCACCGCTGGCATTATCAACTCAGGGATCTTCGCCGGGCTCGGCGTGCTTGTGCTGTCGCTGTTTACCGCCTGCAATCCAGAGACGAAATCGCCGCCCCTTGTCGTTTATTGTGCCGCAGGCTTGAGGGTTCCCGTCGAGGCCATCGCAAAGGACTACGAGGCCCAATACAAGCAACCCATCAGCCTGCAGTATGGTGGCTCGCAGACGCTGCTGGCGGGGCTGCAAGTGACGCAATCCGGCGACCTCTTCATCCCTGCAGATGACAGCTATATCGACCTCGCCAAGGCGCAGCAACTCGCCACCACTAGCGTGCCTCTGGCGAAAATGAAACCCGTGCTCGTCGTCGCCAAAGGCAATCCCAAGAGCATCCACAACATCGCCGACTTGCAACGCGAAGGCCTGCGCCTCGTCCTGCCCAATGCCGATGCCACAGCCACGGGTAAACTCGTCTGTAACGCTCTGCCTACTGCCTGGGCAGGGCTGGCTACCCGTGCGGTAGCAGTCACCGCCACGGTGAATGAGGTGGGCACCGCGATGAAGACAGGCAGCGCGGATGCGGGCTTCATTTGGGATAGTATGCTGCCCCAGTACCCCGAGGTGGAGGCCGTGGCGATCCCCGAACTGAGCAGCCTCCATGCAAGCGTGAGTGTGGCCCTTCTTAATGCCTCAAAAGTACCGAGCGCGGCGATGAAGTTCGCCCGCTATCTCGCCGCCCAAGATGTGGGTTTGCCCGTTTTCCAGAAGCATGGCTTCCAGGTCGTCGAGGGCGACCCGTGGGCCGAGACGCCAGAGCTGATGCTCTACGCTGGCTCGATGCTGCGACCCGCCATTGAGGCCACCATCGTCGCCTTCGAGCAGCGCGAGGGCGTGCGCGTGACCCGCGTCTATAACGGCTGCGGCATCCTGGTGGCGCAGATGAAGGCAGGCTCGAAGCCCGATGCCTACTTCGCCTGTGATTTGGAATTCATGAAGCAGGTGCAAGATGACTTCGCCCCAGCGGATACCATTTCCGAAAACGAACTCGTCATCCTCGTGCAGAAAGGCAACCCCAAGGGCATCGCCGATCTGCGCGATCTGACCAAGCCCGGCGTACGCGTGGGCGTAGGCCACGAGAAGCAGTGCGCGATGGGCTGGATCACCCAGCGCACGCTTACCGAGGGCGGGATCAAAGACGAGGTGATGAAGAACGTGACCGTGCAAACGCCCACGGGAGACATGCTCGTCAACCAGATGCAAACGGGCTCGCTCGATGCCGCTGTGACCTACGTGAGCAATGCCGTGGGTGCAGGCGACAAGCTCGATGCTGTGCGCATCCAAGGCATCAAGTGCAGCGTCGCCAGCCAACCTTTTGCCGTGGCAAAAAATGTGCAGTTCAAGCAACTCGCCGAACGCCTGCACGAGGCGCTACGCTCCGCAAAATCGAAGGACACCTTTGAAGGCGAAGGCTTCCAATGGAAGGCGAAGTGAGTGCGGCTCTCAGCACGCCGTAGGCGCACTCGCCAGAGTGCGGCGCTCGTGTTCAATGCAAGGAATCATGGCGTAGCGTCGGCGGCTTCCACTTGTTCGAAAAGCACCACCAATCCAGCGGTGCTCCGGGGGATCATTGTTCACCGGGTAGGGCACAGGCGGCACATTGATGGCTTGCCCCTCGAAGGCGAGGCAGATGAGATTCATAGCTCCCGAGGCATTCAGGTCTGGATCCTTCAGCACGTTGAAGGCGAGGCCCTGCTCCTCGGTCAGGCGGAATAAATTCCGCCACGCGGCATTGACGCGCTTGGTCTGGCCATCGGGCGAGAAGATTTGCACACTGAGCGGGCTTTGCTCAAAGAGCAGCTTCCAGCGCGTCTCGCTTGCGTGCGCCGCCTCACTGGTGGCCTTGTTTTGGAGTATGGACTGCTCTCGAACTCTCCGCATACACCGCCGAAAAACAAAGACGCGATCAGTGCGCCGATGACCAGTGCGCCGCCAGCAACGATGAAGAGTGTGGGATCCATTGAACCCTGCTCTGGCACTGCTAAGCGCGAACTTCAACCGCTGAGACAACAGCGTATCTCTTTTTACCGCCTGCCATCATGATCCGGCACACCCCGTTGTTGAAGCTCTCGTATCCGACGAAAGTGCTACGACCATCGTCCAATACCGCGCTTCGGATTTCTGCATGAGGATGCACCCGTCAACAAACCCAACTCATCCATGAAAACATCCACACTCGCCATCGCCCTCATCGTCCTTCATTTGTTCACCAGTCTTGTCCGTGCCGACCTCGTTATGGTGCAGGCCACCTTGGCCGGAGCGGCCAAGACCCCGATGCACACCACGATGTACATCAAGGGGAACAAGATGCGCACCGATAACGACACCACCTCCAGCGCCATCATCGACACCGCCACTGGCGATATGACCATCCTCGTGCATGAGCAAAAAATGGTGATCAAAAAGAACACCAAGGAACTCGCAGCACTCGCATCGCCAGCGCCTAAAGTGGAGATTCCCGTCACCAAGCTCACCGCCACGGGCCAGATGGAAAAAGTCGATGCCTACGAGTGCGAAATCTACCTCAGCGAGAATGCAGGCACGGTGGTGAAGATGTGGATCTGCAAAAACTACCCCGGCTATGACAAGCTCAAAGAAGCGCTCAAACCCATGACCCAGATGGGTGCCCCTGATGCCCTCAAGTCCCCAGAGGTTCCCGGCATGATGATCAAGAGCGAATACGAGCAGCAAGGCCTCAAGTTCACCACCAAGTTGGTCAGCCTCAAAGAACAGCCCGTGAGCGATGACCTCTTCATCGTGCCTGCAGATTACAAGGCACCGGGGCTGGAGTGATTTTAACGCAGAGCGCCGCGATAAATGAGCGGTTTACTGTGGGCTCGGATCTCCCGGAAGCGGGGCGATGCCGGCCCACTTCTCTGCGTAGTAGCTGGCCACGCGCAGCAAGTCCTGACGCATGGCGAGGATCTCCGGGCGTGCCCGAGAGAGGGCAAGACGTCGCGCATAAATAAACGGGGCAACTCGTGGCATCGAATGGTGCTGCCGCGTAGCACGTTTTGGGAAAGTGTCATCTTGCCCTCAAACGCCAAAGGCGTTGAAGAAAATAGCCATGGGTGAGCCGAGCGAGCGAGGCCTACCCTCGGGGTTACCGCAGAGACGAATGACCAAGCTAAAGAGCCCTCGCGCTCATAGACAAGCCCAGCGCTCCGAAGAAAGCGGCGCTAAAGCGCACGCACTCCAGGACGCTTCGCGCCCGAGCAAGCGATGTAACATCGCGAAGCGTCCTGGAGTGCGGACGCTTTAGCCTGAGCGTTACCTACCTCTTTCTCGCGTTGTGCGCCCCACAAGGTAAACACAAAAAACTCTGCCGGTGAACCAACACCGTGGGTGTTGGCGCTTAGACATCGTTGGGTGAAATCGACCTCCCGAGCACGATTCATCACCACTGACTTGTGGGCAAAGCTCAGCGCTTGAGCGCCGCTTTTGTTAGGCCAATGATTCAACTGCCAATCACAAAGCCCTCGCCAAAGCCCAAGATGTTGCGTGGTAGCGTAGCGTGATGGCTAACATGCAGACGAGGGTTACTCCGCCAGCGATGACGGCGACGATCATCCCTTCGACGATGAAGAGTTTGGAGAGGTTCGAGTAGCGCATGGCGGGCACGAAAAGTTAGCGAAGGCGTGTCGCCAATTCGTCGAGCAGCGCAGACGAAATCAGACCAATGTCGCGCTTGGCGATCCAATGGCTGTGGGTCGCCCACTGGCCGTTGGAGGACGCATTTCGCTCATGACGATCACGATAAAGATGAAGATGCTCATGGCGATAGGATATGATGGCGAAGCGCCGAGGATCAGGGTTTGCCCAACACCAGGTCTTTCGCGTCGGCGAACTGGGCGCTGAAGATCACGCCGCTGGCGCACACTTGCTTGGCGATGCCCTTGGTGCCTGAACCGGTGTCGTCCAGATGATTGGCGGCGATGCTGAGGCTCTTGATGGCCATGGGCAGGGGGCGGTCGATGAAGCTGCCTTTGCGCACCGTCAGCGTGGGAGCCCAGGTGGCAGCAGCCGTGCTGGTGAAGTTGCCAGTGAGGATGGCTTGGTTGTTGGTGGTGCTGGCACCGACCAGAGTGACCAAGGCCGCGTAGTGGGACGAGCCGCCCATGTCGAAGCGCTGGAGGGTGCCAATGCGCAGCCCATGAGTGCCGGCAATCACATCGCTCTCGCGGAAGATCAGGTGCAGGGCGTTCCCCGAGTAGAGCCACACGCCCACATCATTGCTAGTGTTGATGCCGGGGCCTGCGACCTGGGCGCGAATGAGAATGGCTCCACCATCGGCGATGTAGGTGTTCAAGAAATTGGTGAACTTCACACCCGTCGCCAGACCGGGAGCTTGCTGCATACGAATGGCCACAGCCTCCAGGTAGGTTCCGACTGGCACTTGGCTCGAAAACCGACGCCAGATACCACTCGTCACGCCACTGGCACCGCCGGTCAAAGTCGCGCGGAAGATCAGATCCGTGGCGCTGATCGACTCGCTGGTGAAGGTGCTGAACTTCGCGGTACCCGCACCGGGGGCGGGGTCGCCTTTGCGTGCGACGGCGGCGGCATCGCTCATGCCCAACGTCTTCACGATGAGGGCAGAGTTACTCGTGGTCGGTGCGCCAGTGAGCGCAGCGACGAAGGCCACGCGATTGCCGTTGGAGGCGACGCGAGCGGTCATCTGGCCATAGTTGAATCCTGTCACGGGAGAGAGCTGACCTTCGCGTGCTTCGTCCACCATCATGGTGTTGGTGAGGCGGCCAATGCGCGAGTCATTGATCGTGCTGACGCCTGCTGTTCCCACCTTGGCGCTATAGGCCAGCATGGCCAAACCGGAACTCATAGGGCAGCTCACGACTTCATTGATTTTGCCAATCGTTTCCTGCGTGCCGTTGACTGACATAGCGGAGTTCTCACCCATGGTGCGGAAGGCGACGGTGCCGTCGTCAAAGAAGAGATTTTGCTCCAGCGCGCCGCCCGTGAAGCGAACGAGGAAGACGCCTTTGCCATCGGGAGTGAAGAGGGGCTTGGTGGGCACGCTGAGCTTGCGGCTGCCAAAGGTTTGGTTCTCACGCGAGATCAGCTCATGCGGGCCGCTCAGGTTGCTCCACAGGCCGGAGTTGGTCGCCGTCGTGGTGCCGCCACCGCTGACGGTGCCCGTGTGCATGACCTTGCCGACAGGCAACACGGAGATGTCAGCCAGAGTATGAAAGTTCGTGCCCGTGGGCGTGCCGGGGGCGGCCTTCTTGGTCGTTGCGATGACGCCACCCGTGGGCCAGCTGCCTGCGACGGAAGTGAAGCGTGAAACGCGACCCGCCTGCGCCGTGCCACCCGCAGCACTGTAATCGAGTGCCATGACCGTGGTGCCGAAGATGCCCACCGCACGACCGTAGCCAGCCGCGACCGGAACCGAGGTCACCATGGAGGTCAGGCTACCGGAGGTCAGGTCATAGAGCCAAGTGCTGCCGTAGGCTCCAATCACGACCAGGGAATCTGAAGCGGACAACGACTGACCGAAGTTAGTACCTGCTGGTGCCGTGATTTCCTTCACCAGCACGAAGGTGTTTTTGTCATACATGTAAACCGCGCCCGCATCCGTTTTGCCTACTTGGTCACGCTGGGGGCAGCCGATCAGGATGTAGTTCCCGGCGATAGCGACCGCGGCACCGTAACTGTCATTGGCGACCGTGGTGGGAGCGACGAATTGCACCGTGGGGGTGCCATTCAGATTCACCGTCACCTTGCCCGATTTCTCCATACCATTGTAGTCGTATGTATCCTCCCCAATCACGGTGACAGCACCAGCAACGGCGACGGCAGAACCAAACCCACCATACTCCTGGGGATACGAGGGATTGAAGTTTGCGGTGACTACTCCGGTGCTAGCGGAGATTTGCTGCACCAGACCTGAAAACATGTAGAACCCCAGAGCAGGATTGTTCAACACCCATGACTCAGGCATACCGATCAGCAGCGCATCTCCATCGATCGCCAGACTTTCCACCACCGCTGTCTTCAAGTCTGGCAGAGGAGGAGGACTCGTGGGTGTGTGCGACCAGAGCGTTTTGCCCGTAGTGAGGTCAAGGGCGAGCACGCTAAACATACTGTGCGTGACGAACGCCCTTGAACCCTGCACACAGAGGTTCTTGCCGAAGTTGCCACCACTCACAGGTGCAGCGGGACGGATGCGGCGGACAAAGGCCATCGTTGTGGCGCTGAACACCTGCACTTCACCAGCACCGCTGAGGATCGCTCCGCCTGTCGTGGCCGCATAGCTGGCATTGGGCACACCGACGACGATGTAGCTCTGGCTGATGCCGATGGCGTAAGTCGAGTTCGATAGTGCTGCGGTGCCCGCAGGGAACTTCAGTTCCGAGATGATGCCTGTGGAGGCGTGGAGCGAAGTGGCTGCACTGAGCAAGATGGCGAGGCTGGTGACGAGGATGTGTTTCATGTTGGTGGCGTTTGTTGTGACGCCACCATCTTTGCTCCATTTGGCTTACCTGGGTATTGGCCTTCTGGTCTAGGACTAAAGTCGGATACGAAGGGGCAGACACACTCTCCGAAGCGCCGTTTGGGGCGCAGAAGAAGCGTATGGAAGCTCAAAATCGACCCAGGTACACCGAGCGGATGAGCGGCTTATCAGGGGCTGAATCCAGAACGATAAGCTCAATCTCTTTACCTTTAAAAACCTGGTGAGTGGAGGGTGTGTAAGGCAGCTTGAGGCGGGCCTTCTTATCCACTCCCTGCCAGGCGTAGCGGATATTGGCATAGTAAGAGCGGATGACGGAGCGTTGAAAGGCCGGAGTGGTGTCGCTGTGGCTGGCTTCGTGGGAATACATGTCCACATCTTCCACGATGCCTTTGATGGTGATGCCGTTGCCAAGCACCTTCTTCAGCCACAGGTAGCGACGCACAAGAACGATCAAGGCCACCGCCGCTACGATGAGAGCAACCGTCGGCCCCCACTCTGCGGCCCAAATTTCAGCGGGTGAATTTTCGACCTTCACGACTGAGGCAACGGGTTGAGTTGCCCATGTGATGCCAGCGGCAGCGAACAAGCAGAACCCACACGTATTCGCGGCACGCTCGATCGTGCGGTCGAGGCGATAGAGGGACTTGAGGCTGGGCATCGACTGGGACGAAGGCATGGATGGGGAGTTCATGGTGTTGTGGAGTTTGTGTTTGGATTTTTAACGAGGCAATGGATCACCGGGCAAGGGTTCGACGTTGGCCCAGAGTTTCAGGTAATAACTGGCCACGCGGCAGACATCGCTGCGCATCGCTTGGCTGTCGGGGCGCAGGCGGGAGAGTTCCAGCATCTCGCGCAGTTCGGGGATGAAGTCGCCGTGGGCCTTCTCGCGCAAGTTGCGTGCGGCATCCAACCAAGCGCTGAAGCGGATGGAGACATCGGCGGCACCTTCGTAGCCTGGATCTTGCTCGGGCGTGGAGGCGTTGAACTTGCCGATGCGGGCGATGATGTCGCGTCCGGCGGCGGCGACTCCGGGACTCAATTCAGCACCGGGTTGTCCCATGCGCCCGATAACATACAACGCGCCGGCAGCAGCGCGCGCAGCCTCATCGTAGTGGCCGTCGGTGAGCATCAAGGTGTTAAGCTCGGTGACAAACGTGGGCTTGTTGATGATGCGCTGCATGGCAACGCTGCGGCGCTTCTCGGGATGTGCAGTTCGGTGTATTCCATCCACGCGCTGATGGACGCGTCGGCGGGGATGCTGTCGAATTTGGACTGTGCTTCGGCTTCGTTCTGAGCTTCAAATTCTGCATCCGTGAGAGGCGGTGGTGGCGGCGGGATGCGGCGCACTCGGAAGCGGAAGGACGATTGGGTATCAGGCCACGGCGGATCGCCCGCCCGCGGCTGTGGGAACCATTCGCTCCATTGCTCGTTTGCTTTGCCAGGACGCGCGGGTAGTGGAACGACGAAGTCGCCGATGCCTTCACTGCCGATGCTTGCGCTCATCGTCAGGGGGCCGCGAGAGGTGAACAAGAAGACTTCGGCGGGAACGATCCACCGCTCATTCTCCAGGTGCGCTTCACTCAATTTCAGCTCGCCATTTTCTGCGGAGAACTGCACATGATCGGCAGACGTGCTGAGGCGGAGGAGGGTCTCGCCAGATGGCTTGGCGTGGCCAACGGGCAGTTTGATCTCGAGTTCAAGCGTGAGTTCCTCGCCATCAATCGTCGGTGGAAAGTCCGCCAGCAGGTAGAGCATCACGGTCACCAGTCCGGCGATGCCGAGCACGATGCCAGACGCGCATCCCAGCGCTTTCCCAAACCCTGGGCCGACAACGCGGGCCGCAATCAAGCCGATGACGAAGGCCGTAATGCCGCCGAGGACAGCGATGTCGATTATGAGAAAAGCGGCCCCGATGTCGTGGCTCGACACATGATACCAATCCTCATACGCGCATGTGACCAAGCCCGAGCCGAACAAGCCGAGGACACCCGTGAGGACGGCGATGAGCAAGGAAAATTTCCAGTTCATAGAAGTGCAGGAGTGAGACCTTCGTTGGCTTGCAGCACGGAGATGAGGGAGATGGTTTGGGGCGTGTTCATGGCAAAGCGGTGTTGTTTCTCCAGAACACGCACATCGCGTAGAAGCCGAACCACACGACGAGGAAGGGCAGGCAGACGATCTCCAGGCTCGCTCCCGTGAAGATCATGCGCGCATAGCCGATCATCGCGAGTACGCTGAGTGCGGCAATGCAGTGCAGGAACCAGCGCGATCCCGGTGTGAACACGGAGACGAGCATCGCGAGCGAGAGCGTGCCGATGAGGCATTGCCACGGTTCGATGTGCCAGGTCTCGGTCTTCGGCACGGTGCCTTCGGTGAAGGCGGTGACAAATAGCCTAGTGGTGTAGCGAACCATTTCCGCGCCTTGCTTGGCGGTCGATGCCGTGTCGCGCAGAAACACGACGAGGCTCAGCAGGATGAACGAACTCAGCGATGCCAAGCCAGTGATGATTCGCAGGATGATGAAGATCGCATTCATCAGGGGAAGTGGGTTCGTGGTGCTGACGTTGGAAGAGTAGTCATGAGCTTCAGCTCGTGAAACCGCCGCAGGCCGAGACAAAGCGAATCGGCCTGCGATGTTCTGCCGGGCTAAAGCCCGCGACTACTCTCTCACTTCGCTGTGCGCACGACGACGGCGCTGATGTCGCTGATGCTGACCGTGGCTTCGAACATCTCCATGCCAGTGAGGACGGTGAGATGCACAAGGTTGTCGCCGACAGCAGCGACCTTGCCGCTGATCTTGTCACCGGACTTGAGCCGGAGTTCAACTTGCTTGCCCGACTGCGATTGCAGCACGGTGGCTTGGGTGCTGTCCTTGGCAGGAGCGAATGTGTCGGCCTGAGCGGTGATGTTGAGAGCGAGAATGAGGACGATGAGTTGCAGTGTTTTCATGATGTTGTGAGTTGGCGGGTTGAGTTGAAGAGGAATGACGACACGATCATGGCCCCGATTCGCGCATCGCGGTATTGGACGGAGGTGCTAGAACTTTCGTCCGATATGCCGGGCGTCAGGAAAAGGGATGTGCGATCAGTGCATCAAGGCTGGCCGATCACGATCTTGCCGCCTTTGAGTCCGTTGAAGAAGTAGCCCTGGCCGTAGCCGCTTGAATTCGGAAGATCGATGAGCGCTCCAAAAATGGGCAGGACTTTGGTGGTGCCAGGCAGGATGACGCTGCCGGTGAAGATGCCGGTGCTCGGGGTGAGTGTAAGTTTGAGCTTCGCAGCGTCGGCTGGCGCGGTGATGACGTTTTTGGTGCTGACGCTCAAATTCTTGCTGAACATGACCAGCCATCCGGCCCCTGTGAGTGTGGCCTTACCACTGCCTGAGTTCCAGGAGTCCAAAGCGCGGTGACCGGACGCTGGAGGGCTATAACGACATACAGTGCTTGAGGTCTGGCCGACGAATGCTCCCATCTTGGTGGCGTCGCCAGCGCGTGAGGGACGATTGATAAACACCGTGAGTCCGCCCAATTCCCCTGCACTCAAAGGCATGTAGCCGTCAAATGCGATGCAGCCCTGGCTGGCATACATAGTCGCTATTGCCGTCAACTTGGCGGCTCCGTTCACGTAACCAAGCGCCGTGTAGGCGGTGCCGTCAAACGCCCTGCCTGCAATCACGGCATTGCCAAGAACGTCCACGGTGACGGTGGCAGCGGTGACAACGTCAATGGGTGTCGTGCCAACGCTGGTGCATGTATAGCGCCCAAGCTCGGGGCAGGGATTGACGACGGCAGCGTAGTTTTGAAGGACGCTATTGGTATAGCTGGAGTTGTTCGTCGCGCCGTCGAATAAGGTGAGATCAAAGCCACCGTCGGCATCAGTCGCTTGAAGGGTGAGAAGCACGGAAGGACGCCCGACGGGGGCGAGCGGGATGACGGCTTTGCCACGCGTATTGAGTTGCGATTTGAAAGGCAAGGTCTGGCCGACAATCGAGAGCTTTCCGGTGATTGCGCCAGTGCGGCTGATGGTGGCGAAGCAATTCGCGGAACGCGCGGAGTTGTTGTATGCCAGTCTCGCGTTCATTCGGCCTGCGACAGGCAGGTATGGATCATTGTCCTCAATAATAACGTCGAAGGAGATGGGCGGTGAGGTGCTGAGCATGACCTCAAACGTCTTGTCCGCTTCTAAGACGGAATCATCCAGAATGGACACAATCAGTTCAGCAGATTCATCGTCCGCACCGATGAAACCGGCGTTGAGATTGAAATCGAATCCCTGCATTGCTTCGCTGCCCTCGCCCTGGGACATGATGAGTTCCATGCTGCTGCCTGCATGGGTGGTGCGGAGGATCGTATTGCGCGCAACACCGTCGTTCTCGGACACGCGGATGGTGCGAGATGCAAGACGGAAGCCATTGGCGGTCACGGTGCCGGGGTTCTCATCATCGACCAGGAGGAAGCTCCCGCTGGAGACCGCCCCCAGGGTGGCTCCTCCTGTTGGTGTGTTGATTTCCACTCCGACGGTCTCGATGTGAGCATCCATATTACTTTCGTCAATGAGGGGGACGGATGGACTGGCAAGCCATGCCGAGTCCAATCCACCAGAGGGAGATCCGAAGGAGAGCGTCTGGTTCACAGCGGTAAAGTCTGTGCCAGCAGTGGCAGTGCCGCTCGCGTTGGTGGCGAACTTGAGCGTGGCGGTGAAAGTGCCCGCGTAGCGGCGGAAGACGGTGCATGGGTGTGATGGGCGGCTTTCCGTGCTGCGTCCGAGATCGCTGTCGTTGAAATAGAATTCGCCAGCAGTGTTGGCCCTGTAGTAGTTGAGTTGGAACTTGCCGGGCAGCCCCATCGCCGCTGTGCTCACGGCGATGTAATACTTCCTGCCAGCGACGGCAGTGAAAGCGAGGCGGCTATTGCTGTTCCATCCAGAATCTTCGTCCGAGCCTACCGGGGAGAGCGCTTCTGGCGACGGTTCCTCAAACACGACGATCACAGTGCGGTGAATCTCCGGCAGGTAGGTTTGGTCGTTGGTGGGCATGCCGCTGCGAAAACTGAAGTTGGTGTCCACTGTCGCAATACCGCTGAAAGACGGAGTCCAGGCATACCACACGGTGTTGGCGACAAACTGTCCATTCAATCCAGGCTCATCAACTGACACAGTGGCGAAACTATTGTCTCCTTGCACCGTGCCGCGATCACCGATGACGACTTGCGCATTGATGGGGAAGTCATTAGCAGCATTGTCGTCAGAGAGGCGGTGAATGATATTGCACTTTCCCGTGCCCGCGATCATCAGCAGTTGCGATCTATAGTCAGCGCTGGCGGTCAAGGTCATGTTCTGGGCGGCATTGAACGCTTGTGGCGTGCCGACTTGTTTGATCCCGGTGAGTGGGTTGCCCTCATCAATCATTTCAAAAAGGCAGGCAACACCAGACACGGAGGCGTTCGAGATCGTCACCGACCAAGAGGCTCCCGGCTGGTTGACCGTGCGCGGCAGTTTATACCAGAGCGACTTGCCAGCAGCGGAGCCGTTGAGCAAGGGATCGGTGGTGGCTGCGGTAGCAAGATTGAGGTCCTGGTTCTCGATGAGCTTGTAATAGCTCTTGAGTTCCATGGCCTTGAGTGCGCTGTCATTGAGCGGAGCCGCAGCGTGTGCGCTGACGATGCTGAGAAACATCGTGGCTAGAGTGAGTAGGTTTGTTTTCATGATGGGATCGTGAATTGTTGTTTGAACTGACGACACGATCCTGCGCCCGATCTGCGCATCGCGGTATTGGACGCAGGTGCTAGAACTTTCGTCCGATACAAGGGGCTGGAAGCCCCGATGTTGAATGGGAATGCTTCGCGCCATTGGACTTTCGTCCGATGGTCACAGCGCTTGGTTTCGTGGACGATGGCCGCGATAAAAAGCGCCCCTGCTACTCAGGCCTGTTAGGCTAGGAGTGTTGTAATTCACCACCACATCTTGAACCAATGATCTTCAATCCTCTCAGCTCCAGCAAGAATGGCTGGCCCGCTCGTTCGCATCCGTTCCGGTGGTGGAGCTGGGCGTTGATGCTGTGCCTTCTGTCATGCACTGGCCTTCACTCGCTGACAGCTCAGACGGCGGAGACGCTCACGAAGGTGAAGGCAGTGCTCGCCTTGCCACACGAAGTCGCTGAGGCGGGGACGACGAAGGTGCGGCTGCAAGGAGTAGTGGTGGAGGTAGCGGCCAAGGGGGAGGAGTTTTCGCTGCACGATGGCGACGCCTGTGTCTCCGTGATGGTGGCGGGAGAGGCGTCGGCTCCAGCGGTGGGAGACAAAGTGGAGATCGAGGGCAGCGTGTTTTCAGAACCTTTCCTCGAACGCAAGCGCACGCGCGTGAAGGCGAGCAAGCTCACCGCTCTCGGCACCGCGCCCATGCCCGAAGCCAAACCCATCGGCATTGGAGAGGCGGCAGAGTTCAAGCATCTCGACCAGTGGGTGAGCGTAGAAGGCATCGTGCTGCAAGTGCGCTCCTCCATGTCGCTCTTCACCATTCAGTTGGCGAGCGGGGGCACGTCTTGCAATGTCCTCGTCCGACAGTGGCCACGGATGGAGATCCCGCATGACTGGATCGGTGGCAGGGTGCGTGTGACCGGCATCAATCGGGCTTACCTTCCAGGCAGCAACTTCCTCTCCATCGTCGCGACGTCACAGGCGCAAGCCACGGTGCTCAAGACCGGCGTGGTTGATCCGCTGGAGGCACCGCTCACCACGGTGAGTGCCTTGAGTGACAATGCGGCGAACAAAGATGAGCGGGTGAAGCTCACGGGCACACTGCTGGGTGCGACGTCGGGCAATGTCTTCTATGCGCGCGGTGACGATGGCGGCGCTTTCGCCTTCTACATGCTGCTTCCCATTGATGAAGACAAGAGCGGGCGCTTCTCCACGCCGATCATCATGCCGAAGTGCAATGCAGGCGATGTGGTGGAGGTGGTGGGCATTCCCAGCCGGGTGAAGAAAGGGGTGCATCTCGACTTTGGTGTTGTCCGTGTGCTGCGCTCCGCCGCCGTGCCTGCCGCCGCCGCCACGGACATCCCCATGGTCGCCGCAGGCAAACACATTCACGATTTGGTGGAGATCGAGGGTCGTCTGCTGTCGCAAGACGATGTGCTCGTGGCTCCGGGTCGCTGGCGCACGACGATGAAGCTGGGAGCTGACGATCAAACGGTGATCGTGTTCCTGGATGCATCGTCGCGGGGCACCGTGCCTCACTTTAACAACGACAGCCGACTGCGTGTGCGCGGTATCGTGACGGCGGCGTATTACCCGGAGATTCGTGTGTGGCTGCCAACACCGAATGATGTGCAATCGCTGGGCGTGGCCACGGAAGTGGTGACGCGCCGTTTGTGGATCGGATTGGCGATTGCCGCCGGGATCGTAGTCCTTCTGGTCGGCTGGGCGCTGATGTTGCACCGTTCGCGCCTAGCAATGAATGAACTCAACGCCAGCCTGGAGTCGCGCGTGAGTGAGCGCACTGCTGAGCTGGCTGCTGCGAAGGACGATCTCGCGCGTGCGCTTTCCCAAGAACGTGAACTCGGCGAGATGAAATCACGATTCGTCTCACTGGTGTCGCATGAGTTTCGCACGCCGCTGGGGATCACCATGAGCGCGGTCGAAGTGCTGCGCCACTATGGTGGCAAGATCACACCTGAGAAGCACTCGGAGCTTCATGAGGACATTCATGCCGCCACCTTGCAGATGGCCGGCCTGATGGAGCAAGTGCTTCTCCTCGGGAAAGCGGAGGCGGGTAAAATCGGCTGGCAACCCGCGCACGTTGACCTGCCGGTGCTCTGTGAAAAAATCGTGGATGAGGGGCTCTCAGCCACCCATCGCCGCTGCCCTGTAAACTTCACCGCTGAAGGAAACTTCGATGGTGCGATGGTGGATGAGTCGCTGGTGCGGCACATCATCGGCAATCTCTTGTCCAACGCCGTAAAGTATTCAGCCGAGGGTTCGCCCGTTGAATTCACTCTGTCCCGTGAAGGCGACAAGGCGGTCTTGAAGCTGCAAGACCACGGCATCGGCATTCCGATGGCCGATCAAGCCAAGCTCTTCGACGCCTTCCATCGTGCCTCTAATGTGGGTGAGACTCCCGGCACAGGTCTCGGCCTGCTGCTGGTGAAACACTGTGTGGATCAGCATCGTGGCACCATGCAGATGCAAACCGAAGAGGGAGTCGGCACCACCTTCACGGTGCGACTGCCGCTGGTCAGTGTGAAGTGAACTCGTAGGATCACGCGCCACATTCGATGCTCAGCACTTGCACGAGCTTACCCTTTTGCATCTGCCACACCTCCATGCCGCCGCCTTCATAGTAGCTACTGCGAATTAGCACCTCCAGCGTGCCGTCGCCATTCAGATCCAGCAGTCCCGCGATTTCATAAGTGTTCGGTGCCGCGTTCAGATCGGCCTTCGCATACACTTCGCCGCTCACGAGTTGCGTCTGCACCTTGGTTCCGATCACTGAGCGCAATGCAACCAATGAATAGTCGCCCGCTCGCGGTGCGCTGGGCACCTCGCTGGGAAGATAATGCGTCGCAGCGGTCAGCACTTCATCAGTGCCGTCGCCGTCGAGATCGACGCGCAGCAGTTGCGTGAGCTTCACCACGGGACGCTCAATGCCCTGGCTATTGAGCAGTGCTTTCATCGCCTGCAAATACACGTCCTGGGTGAGGCTTGCGGCAAGGCTTTGGCGAGGCATGGGATTCCACTCTGCATTCATGCCGATGGCGTGCTTACGCGTGTCGGAGTCGATCTCAGTCGAGAGCTTTTGCAGCCAGACATCCGGGCAAAGATCAGCATCGGGTGCTGCCTTGGCACCGGTGACCTTGCCTGCCTCACCCGCGAGCGTGAAGACCCGATACGTCGTCGCGGGCGCGGACAAACGTTTGCCTGCGGCTTCGCTGGCGAGCCACTTGCCCTCGGCATGACCACCGATCACATAGCTCCACGGCAGCTCGATGAAGCTGGCAAAAGGTTTGTCCTCGGCAGATGCCAAGGTGCTGAGCAACAACGCCGTGAGGCTGGAGAGAAATGCGCGCATGGATGTCACTAAAGATTGCTCGTTGCGCTAGCGCAAGCAGGCAACATCGCAGACGCGAATCCGTCACGCACACCGCACGATGCAAGATCAGGCAGGCGATCCTGGGAAGAAGGGCTTGCTGCTCATACAACGGAGCCCCAGGAACAAGCACACGCTCACGAACAGAAAGCCCACACACATGGGCAACCAGAGTTGCTTGGCGGAGTAGATCTTCGCGTTCTCAGGATGTGATGGCAGGTAAACCATCGGGTGCTCGTCGCCGACCTTCGCTTCGGTGTGGAAAGTGGCGAGTGTCTTCACTTGCAAGGTCTCCCCCTTCTTCGTGGTGAAGTCGAGATACATAAAGGTCAGCTCGCCACCGCGGCTCACAGCTTGTTTGGGGCCAAAGCCCTTCTGCTCCCACTTGGACGCCGTGCTGGTGGTGATCTTCTCCACCTTCTTCACGATGCCGGTGGAGTGCTCACCCAAGAGAGCGAGCGGAATTTCCTTCATGCACAGCGATGTGGCACCGAGCAGGGCGAGGGCGATGAGGCCGATGCCGATGAGCTTTTTGAATACGATGGCTTGGGATTTGGTGAAGGTCATGGGGATGCGATGGGTGCGGGGTGAAAATTGCTGACGACAGGATCATGCACTCGCTCTTCGCCGTTGGGTATTGGACGGAGGTTCTATGACTTTAGTCGGATGTGCCGCAGCGGCGGTTACTTCTTCCGAAACGGATGCAGCAACTGGTTCAGGTAGCCGCTCGGCACGGGATGACCCCCGATGCCGTAGCCTTCTGGCCAGCGCTCATCGGGCATGTGATGGGTGCCGAACACTTTGTCGATCACTGGGAAGTGAATCGAGAAATTGACGTCGATGGCTTCCTTCTCAAGGCCGTGGTGCCAGTGGTGGAAGCGCGGGGTGACCAGAATCTTTTCCATCCAGCGCAAGCGCCAGCCGATGTTGGCATGAACGAAGGTGGACGAGAGATACACCATGAAAATATAGATGCTGACGGCGGTCTGATGGAAGCCGAGCATCATCATCGGAAACACCGTGGTGCCTCGCAGCGCTAGGATTTCGAGGAAGTGCATTCGCGCACCTGCCATCCAGTCCATCGACTTGGCGGAGTGATGCACGGCGTGGAAACGCCACAGCATGGGGATGCGATGAAAGGCGCGATGAACCCAGTACTGCACGAGATCGGTGAAGAACATGATCGCCACGACTTGGAGCAAGAGGGGCCATGAGGCCACCCAATCCCGAAAGCCGCCCCAAGGGGTTGCGGCAAAGAGCGTGCGAGCCGGGCCAAAGCTGAGCCAGGTAAGCATCTGCACCAACATGCTGCTCACGAGGTAGTAGAAGATGTCTTCACGCCACTCGGTGCGGAAGAGCGGTTGCTCGGCACGTCTGGGAAACAGAGTCTCCAGAGGGATGAAGAGCAGGCCGGTGAACAGCACATTGAGCACGAAGAAATCGAGCCCCAGATACAATGGCGTGTAGTCGCCCACCACTGGCGTGGCCATGCAGCCGCCCAGTGCAGAGGCCAGCATGGTGGCGATCATGCCCGCCACTCCGAGCGTCTTGGATTCCCGCAAGATAAGGCTCAGGGCCGCACTGAGGAAGGCGATGAGCATCAACGACAGCAGCACGATGCGGAACCCCGGCTTGCTCAGCATGGGCGTCAGTTCGGCCATGCTAAACACGCCAGGAAAGCGCAGAGTGAGCACGAGCCCGAGTGAGCCTACGCCAAGGGCAAGCCCGAGCACCCCACTGATCCAGCCACTGCCAAACTGTTTGAGCGCAGGCGCGGATTCAAGTTCAGCGCGGATGCGTGCTCGGGATTTCTGAATGAGTTTCATGGTATGTGGATGGGAAGGTCAGTGCGGGAATTGATGGATCGAGATGAGCGGTCATCTCACGGAGGATCAATGTACCCATCGCCATAGGAAGGTTCAAATCTCGTTTTCCGATGCAAGCCGAGAAGCTGCTCTACGATGCGCCACGCTGCTTCCACGGCGGAAACAGGGTGAATGAGGTTGCGGATGAAGGTCATGGTGGAATTGCGAGAGAGGTAGAGGACGTGTTTGCTGTTCATGAAGTCGTATCGTTGTTTGTCGTGACTTCGTCACCATGAGCGTGAGTTGGAATGTTGGGTATTGGCCTTCCGGTCTAGGACTTTCATCGGATACCGGTCGGCTTGATCCTGGGCTATTGTGTTACACATGCCTGCTCGCCTCTTTTTTGCTCTGACTCTGCTGTTGCTTCAGCAGGGACGTGTCTTGCGTGCGCAGATGACCTCTGTGTCAGAGGTCTTGGCTCTCGATGTGCGCCAGGTGGAGCATGTCTCTGTTCCGGTGAAGCTGAGTGGTGTGGCGGTGAATATCGGCGCGGGCAGCCAGCGCTTTCATCTGCACGATGGTGTGTCCAGCGTGCTCGTCGTGCCTAGTGCTGGCTTGTCTGCGGCGAGCCTGGGACAGGCGGTGGAAGTGATGGGCAACGTGGTCGTGGAAGTTCGCGGGGGAAGTTCACATCTCCAGGTGGTGGCTCAGTCCGTGACGGCGAGCGGAACGAAACCCTTGCCTGCGGCGAAGCCGATCAGCCTCAACACCCTGAACAGCTTCTCGCACTGGGATCAATGGGTCAGTGTGGAGGGTTACGTGCTGGACTGGAGTTACCGCAAACCGCTGCTCACGATCAAACTGGTGACACAGGAGAACTGGAGCACGGCCAAGGTGATCCTCGACGACCCGACAAAATTGCCTGCCAACCTGCATGGTGCGAAATTGCGGCTCACCGGCATCAACAGCGGAGACCCGACAGCGTTCGATGCGATGCAAGTCCCTGGCCTTGATCAACTGGAAGTGTTGGAGCTAGGCACCGCAGACATCTTTGACGCACCACTCGTCAGCATTGCCGACGTGAACAAGCGTGCCGTGGAAGGTGGCAAACGTCTGCGCGTGCGCGGCACGCTGGCGGCCACGATGGAGGAGCGCAAGTTCATCATCCAGGGCGAGGGCGGCGCGATGGTGGGCTACATGCTTCAGTCGCGTGGCTCAGAAGAAGCTGGCACCCTCTACGGCGATGCTGGCCAGTGGCCGAGCGTACAGCCGGGGGATGTCGTCGAACTCGTCGGCTCTGTCGTCAATCAATCCTCCATCATGCGCACCTATGGCCTGAGCTGGACTTATGTGCGTGTGGTCGGCAATGGCACAGTCCCCACGCCGGAAAAGGTCTCGATTGAGCAACTGCTCAGCTATCGCAATGGCGACCACTGGGTGACCGTCGAAGCCACCGTCGGCGCGTGGATGTTCCAGCGAAACACCATGATGTATGTCGCCGCCGACCCTCATGCTGAGATCATCTTTGGAGTGCGAGGTACACCAGTGCCAGCCTCTTTCCCCATGGATTTGTATGGTGCTCGCGCTCGCTTCACGGGGATCGCCAACAGCCTTAGCATCACCAGCTTGGGGTGCGATTTCATCGTCCCCAATCCGTCCTTCGTCGAGATACTCAAGCCGGGCCGGACGGATGCCTTCGATGTGAAGGAACACACCGCATCCGACATTGTTAACGACCACTTTGCACCTGCCGAGCCTGTGAAAACGAAAGGTGTGGTGGTAGCACACGAAGGTGTGGCGCTCTATGTTCGCGGGGAAGGCGCGACTCTTTGTGCGGGCTTGCAGTTGCCGTGGAGTCGGCCCGCCAACACCTCCGGCATGTCTTTCGCGGATTGCGGCCCCCTGCCTGAAATCAAGGTGGGCGATAAGGTGGTAATCATGGGCATGCCCGTTCGCTCACCGACGAACCCATTTGATCTATCCAGCACGAATGTGCGCGTGCTTGGCCATCAAGACAAAGTGGAACCGACGACGACCACACTCACGCGCATCGCCAATGGCGAGCACACATCTGATCTCGTGCAGGTGCGCGGGCGGCTGCTAACTTGGCAAGTGGCTCCCTTGGGTGGCGGCAAGTGGCGCACCACTTTCCTCTTGAAGTCTGACGGCACGAAATTGACGGCCGTGCATCAGGGCACGGTGTTGCATCCCTTCGACACCCTGAGGCCCGATGACGACATTCTCATAGAAGCCGTGGTGGATCGCGCTACACCCCAGAGCCCTCGGCAACTGCATCTGCTCTCGCCCAGCGATGCCAAGTCGCTCGGCGTGTCAGCCGACATCATCAGTAAACGCCTGTGGATCTATGGTGGCGGCGCGTTGTCGTTGCTCGCCCTGTTCAGCGGCTGGATCGTCGCGCTGCGCAAGTCCAACCGCAGCAAGACCGAGATCGCCACCTTGCTCGAACAGCGCGTCAACGAACGCACCACCGAGCTGCGTCAGTCACAGGCGGAGCTGGGCAAGGCCCTCGAATACGAGCGCGAACTCAGTGAACTCAAAAGCCGTTTTGTCACCACGGTCAGCCATGAGTTTCGCACACCGCTGGGCATCATCATGTCCGCCGTCGAACTGATGCGGCACTACGATGAGAGGCTGCCCACCGAGCAGCGTCGTGAACTGTGCGATGACATTCACAGCTCGACGCGATTGATGGCTGGACTGATGGAGCAAGTGCTGGTGCTTGGTCGTGTGGAAGCAGGCAAGCTAGGCTATCGGCCCGCAGCCATCGACATCGACACACTCGCAGGCAAGCTCACGGATGAACCGCTCTCCGCAACGAATCGTCGCTGCCCGATTCATTGGCAGCCGCAGGGATCATTGGAAGGGGCGCGTGCGGATGAAGCCCTGCTGCGGCACATCTTTTCCAACTTGATCACCAATGCCGTGAAGTATTCGCCTGAAGGGATCGCAGTCGAATTCACGGCGCGGCGTGAGGGCGCGGATGCTGTCTTCCAAGTCATCGACCACGGCATCGGCATTCCTGCCAAAGATAGGGCGCACTTGTTCGAGGCCTTCCACCGGTGCAGCAACGTGGGCGAGATCCCAGGCACGGGCCTTGGCCTCGTCATCGTGAAGCGCTGTGTGGAGCTGCACAACGGCACGATGGAGATGGACTCTGTAGTCGGCCACGGCACCACCTTCACCGTGCGTCTGCCATTGTTCGAGAGCAGCGTGTAGGCGCGTTCGCCAGAACGCGGTCTGGGACGCTGCAAACACACTCCCGTGCTCTGGCGAGCACGCTTACACAGCTACTTGCACCTTCAGCGCTTGCTCTTCTGTCGCGCCCTTCATCATCAGCGTCTGCACCGCGGTGTAGAGCGCAACCCAGGCCGCTCGCACCTCCGGCGTGAATTGTTTGCCCAGCACCTCGCCTAGCATGTCCAGCAGCGCCTGGCCCACAGTCGCATAATGCGCATCCTTCACGCCGTAGCCGAGATGCCGCGCACCCATAGCTCGCAATTCCATGTCGAGACCCACAGGCCGCTCCAGCATGGCGATCAGAACGCCTAGCATCTCCAGCAGCTTGCGCGATTGGTCTTCGATGTTGGTGGTGAAGAGCGGACGCAGCGAAGGGTCGATCTCAAACAGCCGTCGATAGAAAATCAGCGCGGCCACGTGATCATGGCGCGACAGCTCGGCGAAAGATTTGCGGATGAGATGTACTTGCTCAGGACTCATGACTTGAGCTAACGATAGGCTCCCTCTCTTGCCTATCCGACTTTCGTCGGATAGCGCATTCCTGCCAACACTCCCCAGCCTCTCCTGAAATATGGCTAAAAAAATCCTCATCATCGAAGACCAAGCCCCCATGCGGCGCAATGTAGCGCTCATGTTGCAACTCGAAGGCTATGAAACTTGCGTGGCCGAGAATGGCCGCATCGGCGTCGAAGTCGCGCGCAGAGAGAAGCCTGACCTCGTGCTGTGCGACGTGATGATGCCTGAACTAGATGGCTACGGCGTTGTGCAGGCCCTGCGAGGAGACCCGGCCTTCGCCACCACGCCTTTCATCTTCCTCACCGCTAAAAGCGATCGTAACGATGTGCGCATCGGCATGAACTTTGGTGCGGATGACTACCTTACCAAACCCATCGTCCAAGAAGAACTCATGGCCGCCGTGCGCTCGCGTTTGGATCGCGCTGGGGCGGTGCAGCAGGTCATCGATAAGGCGGGGACTTTCACGCTCGACTTCGACAACATAGAGCCTCTGCAAACCGCCTTCGGCCTTACGCCGCGTGAATCCGAAGTGCTCGCCTGGGTGGCTCAGGGTAAAGGCAATGCCGACATCGGCATCCTGCTTGGCATGACCGAGCGCACGGCCAAGCAGCATGTCAGCGCCTGCTTTCAAAAGATGGGCGCTGAGAATCGCAGCACGGCAACGCTCATGGCCGTGGAAGTGCTGTCCGGTCAACGTCGTGGTTCATGACACGGCAATAAATGCAGCGAGGTGAAGGATTTGCTTGGCCCAAGGTTGAGTTACCTGCACTCATCATCACAAAATCATGAACCAAGGTACCAAACGTTCTGTTCTTCGCTGGATTCACATCATCTTTGCCCTTCCGTTACTCGGCTACATCTATGGCCCACCTTCGGAAACTCTGCAATACCTCCCCTTTTTTCGGTGGGTCTATCTTCCCATAGTTATCCTTTCGGGATTTTGGATGTGGAAAGGTGATGCCCTTCGACGACTTATTTCAAAAAAATCAGACTAATCGAGATTAACCCTTCACACGACACAGCATCAAACAGGAAACCTCTATGAAAGGCAATCAAACAAGACAGAAGTTGTCACCAGACCAACGTGAAAAACTGCTCAGTACATTGAGAGCCCGTTTTGAGAAACATATGAACCGCCACAAGGGGCTTGAATGGGCTAAGTTGCACGCAAAGCTGGAAGCAAATGCCGATAAACTGTGGTCTCTCCACGAGATGGAAACAACGGGCGGTGAACCGGATGTGGTGGGCCATGATCAAAAGACGGGCGAGTATCTCTTTTTCGACTGTTCAGCAGAAAGTCCTAAAGGCCGAGTTAGTGTTTGTTACGACCGTGAAGGGCTGGATTCGAGGAAAGAACATAAGCCAAAAAATAACGCGATGGATATGGCGGCAGCCATGGGCATTGAGCTTTTAACAGAAGAACAATATCGAGAGCTTCAGAAACTTGGAGAGTTCGATACAAAGACGTCGAGCTGGGTGAAGGCACCGGCTGATATTAGAAAACTCGGCGGTGCCCTCTTTGGGGATCGCCGCTTCGGCCATGTCTTCATCTACCACAACGGGGCGCAGTCGTATTATAGCGCCAGGGCATTCCGTGGCTCGCTAAAGGTCTAGCAAGCGGGCTCAGTAGTACACGGTGAAGGACATGGAGCCCAGGGAATAGTGCGACTGGCGAAGTCGCTCATCGGCACCTGCCACAGCGCTGGGGTTGCTCCCAGGTTTCTGCGTTGGCAATGGCGCGATAGCGGTGATGCGCCCCTGACTCGCCGCTTCCTTTGCCCAGGCATCCGCGCTGGTGGCGTCGATGGAGCGCCAGCGCCCGACGAGCTGGTTGGCTGCGTCTTGGCGAACACGGGGCTCAGAGATGAGGGTGACGAGCGCGGCAGCAAGCTTGGGATTGGGCTCACTTTTGTTCATCTGGCCGGAAACAAGGCCGCTGAGCATGACATCCAAGCGTGATCCTGGCGCTGTGGATGTAGCCCAAGTCAAAGCTTCTGTGGGATGCACCAGCGACATCTTGGTGGCGATTCTTTGCAGCACTGAATCACCCACGGCAGAGGGTTGCGACATGGCCAGGTGGCGGCTGCCACGGCATCTTTACTGGCTCATAGGAGGGCGAGGTCGGTGACGATGGTGGGCGACAGCTCACTGACGTGTTGCTGAAGGTAGGCGCTGGCCTCAGAGGGGCGTTTGCCCATCCAGGTGCTGTAAATGCTGCGCTCGGCGAGGCTACGAGCGGTCTCGTCGGTGAGGCTAGCGGCATAGTGAAAAGCGGCGGGGGGATCGCTGACGGCGAGGTACGCGGCGATGGTGCTGCTGGCGCGGATGCGGGTATCCGGGCTCTGGATTTCGCCGATGGTAAACTGTGCTGCGGCAGGATCGATCTTCACTTGGGCGATGACGTAGCCGAGCCAGCTCTGATCGCGCACAAGCGGATCGCGGAGGCGGCGAATGCTGGCGGGCGACTGCGCGAGAGCCGCTGGAGTTTTCAAGGAATCGGCCACGAGATCGGCCCAGTCCGTGCTTTTTAGCTTCTTGTAGGGCAGCAACTGCGCAAGATCAGCCAGCTCGGCCCAGCCAGTGCCGGGCTTCACGTCGAGGCGTAGATAGATGTCGAGGTAGGGCAGCAGGGCTTCGTCGGGCTGCTGCTTGGCCCAGGTGATGAAGCCCTTCGTGTCATGCTGGAGCTACACGCGATAGGCTTGTTGGAGAAAGGCTTTCCGCACGACGGCATCGCTGCTGGTGAGCCCTGCGCTGGCGGCTTGCGGGCCATTTGCCTTTGTCCACGTTTCGATGAGGCTCGTCGCATAAGCCGTGGGATCGACGGCGAGCAGTACCTTGTATAATGCCCAGGCTTGGGGGCCGTCTTTAGCAGCGATGGTGGCTAGGGCCGAACTCATATCACTGCTGAAACGGCGCAGCGCGGGCTCCTTGGCAAGCCAGTCGATGGCGCTGCCTGGATCTTCGCGGGCGAGGCGGCGCAAGGTATTGCCCAGGGCTGTATCGCGAGTGCTGGAGGCTGGCAGCGCGAGCAGCATTCGCAGCGCGGTTTCGGCGGGCAGCTTATCGAGTGCTTCGCTGTGTTTGCGCATGGCGGCATCCCTCGCTGGGCCAGCGGCGGTGGCGAGCGTTTTGCGCAGCGCCTCGGCGAGCGAAGCCGGAGAGCTGGCAGTAGTGACCGCGATGGGCTTGCGGGATGCGTGCGCTGGCGGACTGGTAGGACTGGCGGTAGTAGTCATAGGAAAGGCAGAGTGCCAAGCCTTGGCAAGCGACTCGGGCCATGCGGTGATGCCGAAGCCGAGGGCAAAGGTTGCGCCCAGCAGTGCGAGTCGGATGAGGGTGGGATCAGCGCGAGCAGCGTCGAAGATGATGTTGTAAAGCACCGTGTCCCGGCGCTTTGTTGTCGAGTCGCTGACGATGCGTAGCGCCAGCACGGCATCGTGGGAGACGAGCGCTCGCGCCCATTCGAGGCTGAGGCCGAGGTCATCGCTCGCGAGAGCTTTACGCAGTTCGGCCTCGCAGTGTGGGACTGAGAATGCGGCCTTGTCGCTGCTCGACTTGGCCGTGGCTAGTGCTGAGCCATCGCCCACAGCTATGCTAGTGGTCGCGGCTGGCAGGCCGAGCAAACTCGCGTCAGGAGTCCTATCGTGACCCGCGCTACGCCACGCCCAACCACAGCCGCAGCCTGCGATGAGGCCCAGCGTGGGCCATAGCCATGTCTTCAATGTCATCTGCATGGCCACCTGGATAACATGGAGCAACCTATCAAAGCAATGCATGAATGCGGGCTATGGGCCTGCCGACAAGTGCTGTGTGAGACGCTGAGAGCTTGACGGTGGGCACGTCATGCCCCTAGGCTAGTCGCATGAGACTGCCAATGGTTCTACTCCTCTGCACCAGCGCCTGGGCGCTGGCAGCGCTACCCTTGTCTCTGCCGACTCTGACGACGACCAATGGCCAGTTTTACAAAGACGTGACCCTCGTGAAGCTCGAAAAAGCGGCGGTGAAAATGGTGCATTCCGGTGGGATAGCACGCTTGGAGTTAACAGACTTGCCCACCGATATTTTAGATAAAGTCGGCATCAGCACCGCCGAGGCTACCGAGGCCAAGCGCAGTGCTGACTTGGCAAAACTAACAGCCATCGCCGCGAGCAAAGACCTAGCCATAGCCCGCGCCAAACTGCGCAAGCGCCGGGCCAAACTCGAGTGGGTATCGCTTACGGTCACCATGGACGGGCTGAATGGTGCGCTCGGCATGGATGGTGGCAGACCAGCCTGTGTGCTGGGACTGCTGGGCTTCCCCAAAGGCCACAAGTACGAAGGCATGGCGTGGAAAGATGGCTCCATCAAGTTTGGTAGCACCAGCTATGCGCTCTTCGTGCCAGAGACCGATGCGGGTCTGCGCCCGCCAGCCGAGGCCTTATCCAGTTCTGAAAATGATGCTTGGGAAGGAGCCTTCGACATCTCACGTCGCCGATCCCGGCTCATCGCAAGCGGTGCCAAAACAGAGCAATGGCGCTTCAAGATCACCGACGCCTGCTTCAATGGCGGATTGGCCATTCGTGAAGGCTCCGTGTGGGCGTGGCTCGTCGGCCCTATCGGCTGCAAAAGGGATGACCTTATCGGCCCTATCGACGTGTGGGCCGATGGGACATGGGAAGCCGATGGCAAGGTGTATCAACGCTACGTGACCTTGAAATAACGAGTGCTCGAGTGGCCTTGAGCGAGGTGTTATTAGCGGCTTCACCCCCTTAAAAACAAACGGCTCAAGGCGGGAAGCCTTGAGCCGTGGTCGGGCTGGCGAGATTCGAACTCACGACCTCTTGCACCCCATGCAAGCGTTCTACCAGGCTGAACTACAGCCCGCCGGTTTTGGCGAGGCCGGATAGTGGCGAGTCGGGCGAGGGTGGCAAGCGGCAAATTGCACAATGCACGACCTTGAACGTATCGGGGCAGCTACCATTCGGCAGGCTCAGCGTGCGATGGGCATACAGGGCCATTCATCTAGATTCAACCGTCGCAAAGGCTGGATCATCGCCCGCTCACATCCATGACGATTTCTCCTCGCGTCATCTCATTGTGATGAGACATTTTGCACAACCTCCCCCACGCTAAGTTTATGACTCTCATCGATTGGATTCTCCTTCTTCTCTTCCTGGTCTCCCTCGGAATCATCGGGTGGCAACGCAGTGAGTTTAAATACACCCTTGATCGCGAAACGAAGTCCAACTTCATGTCGGTGTGCCTGGAAAAAGAACGCGTCGGGCACTGTGAAGAGGAACTGACTGAAGTCCAAGAACGGCTCAGCGAAGCCCATCGCAGCATGGTTCCCAAGGTGCAACTGACCGAAGCCCTCGACCTCTCGACCAGCCTGGAGCAAGAGGTGGCACGGCTCAATAGCGTGCTCAATCTTGCTCGCGAATCTCATTCCAACGCCATCGTTGACATCGAGAGACTGCGCAGCAGCACCGTCCCTGCCGAGCAGTTGGAGTCTGCTCTCTCGGAGAAATCCGTCGCCATCCAGGCCGCCGAAACCCTGCGCGAAGAAATGCAGCAAGCCCTGGCCAAAGCCCAAGTCGAACTCACCAACACCGAGCAACAACTGCACACCATCCGCGCTAGCCTGATGCTCAAAGAGGCCGAGGTGCAGCAAGCCAACTCAGCACTGGAAGAAAAAATCAGCGCACTCGACGCCATCTCTGCCGAGCATCAGCAACTCCAGACCCAGCACGAAGCGCATCGCGCCAGCACCGTGGCGAAAAGTGAATTCGAGGCCATTCGCGAATCACTCACCCACCTGCGCAGCGAGCATGACAACCTTCACGCCAGCACCGTCCCAGCCGCTCAGTTTCATAGCTTGCAAAATAACCTCGCGGAACACGAGCGCTTGCTCGCCGACAAACACCAAGCACACGACAGCGTGTTGGCGGAGTTGGAACAGACCAAGGCAGCGCTCGCAGAGCAGATGCAGGCATTCGATGAAAAACACCGGGCCCACGATGCCGCGCATAAGGACTTGGAGCAGCACAAAACATCCCTCGCCGAAAAGAGCGCCGAGATCGCCGTCGCAGCCATCGCCCTGAGCCAAGTCAAAGATGTGTTCAGCTCGCAAGAGCAAGCGCTACGCGCCGAAGCCGAGCACCTCCGGCACGTCCTCTCCGATAAGGAAAAATCCTTCACCGCTGCCCAGACCCATGCCGCAGCCGATCAGCGTCGGCTTGAATCTGAAGCTACGGCGGCTCGCCGCGACCTCGCGTTGCTCCAGCAAAAACTTGCTGAAAAGGATCATGCCCTCACCGCACTCCAGGAAAGCAGTGCCCACGTACGCGAGCAGTTAGAAAGCAATCGCAACAACATCCGCAGTGAACTGGAACAACTGCGCGGTGAACATGCGGCACGCAGTAAAGCCCTGAGTGACATCCAAGCGCACCTCGACCAAAGCCAGCAATCCCTGGCCACACTCAAGAGTGATCTCGCGGCAAAAGACCAAGCCCTCGCCGCTATCAGATCCGAGCTGAGCCATAAGGAACAAACCATCGCCTCGGCCAAGGCAGAGATCGCTGAGAAGGAACGCGCCATCAATGAAGCGCAGGCAGCCACCATGGAGATCACGCGTGGCTATGAGGCCGAAGCCGAAGCCGCCGAAGCCGAGGTCGTCCAATTGCGCGCCGAAATCGCTGCCAAACAAGCGGCTCACGCCCAAGCTGAAACCGCTCGCTACCGCTTGGCCACCGAGTTCGATAGCCACCGCGCTGCCAGCATCCCTGCCGCCGAACACCACGCCCTACACAGCTCATTCACCGAGGCCCAGAGCCGCACTGCCGCGCTCGAAGAAACCATCGCGCTGCTGCGCAAAGAACTCGCTCAAGTTCAAACGACCCACGTCCCCGTCACCCAGCTCCGCGCTACCGAGGCCTCCTTCGTCACAAAGCTAGAGACTGAAAAAGAGCACGCCACCTCACACCTTCGTAGCCAACTCGAAGCCGCCAGTGCCACCCTCGCCAGCCACCGGCAGAACGCCCAGGCCGAGATGGATCGACTGCGTGCCGAGAGCGATAAAAATCGCGCCGCCTTGGCCAATGCCCAAACGGCCGCCACCGATGTCGCGCGTATGTTACTGGAACGCCTCGGCGTTGCCCCCGCCAGCCTCATCCCCTCTCCTGCGCCTGAGCGTAGCCAGGCTCTTGGCCTTACCGACGCAGCCTCCGAGCCTGCCGCGACCACGCCCAGCATCGACCTCTCTGGCTCGCCCCTGCTCGCTAGCTACGACGCGCATGGAGATGATGCGACCACGGTGCTCACCCCTACTGACCGCAGCCATATCAACGAGGTATCGCAGCAGCTCACCGCCGACTTAGAGGAGCTGCCCGCGATTGACGAAGAGCCCCTCGGCAGTGCGGCGCTTTTGCCCGACATGGAAGCAGCCACGCTATCCTCCAGCCCCCACACGCCCACTTCGCTGCTGCTCGATGAACCAGATGATGCCTCTAGCCTCGCCCTCTCGCACGACGCGGCAAAGGATCGGCTAGCACAGCTTCGCGATGCCATCCACGCCCTCGCCCATAGCCCTGCTCCAGCCGCTAGCGCCGTCGCTCTGGCCGCAGGCGCAGCACTCGGACTGGCTGGCGACACCGCGCCTGTTAATCCTTCCAGCGATACCGCACCAAGCATCGAAGCCCAAGCAGGCTCGCGGCGCATCCGCCTCTACCCTATCAGCGTCGCTGGGGATCTCGCGACCTTTTGCCCCGACAGCCTCGCCTGGGATGGTCATCGCCTATGGATCGCTGCCCGTGGCCAGGAAAATAATAAGGCCCACAGCGTTGCAGGGCTCTGGAGCCTGGGCTCAGAAAGCAGAACCATCGACAAACAACCCAGCGTGCCGCTCCCACCCAGCAGCAGCAATGTGCTCGCACCGCTCGTCATCAATGGCACAGGGTTGTGGCTCGGTACGGCGGGCGATGGCGTCTGGCATCAATCGCCCAATGGTGAGCACTCGCTGCGTTTTTCCGAGGCTCAAGGCTTGCCCAATGCACGCCCCAACCGCGCAGCCATTGTCAGCGGGCAAACGTTCTTTGCCTTTGCAACTAAAGAAGGCAGCAAGGTCGTTCACTACTCGCCCAGCCAACAACACTGGCCCGCTGTGCAACCGTCCAACGGACATGTCTTCGGCTCCGTCGCCAACCTCCTCTCCTGTGGCCAATGGCTCGCCATTGTCGAGCACGCAGGCACCATCGGCAGGCAGAGCATCCGCCAGGAATTCCTGCACTTGCACAAGCCCAGCACGGGCGAGTGGAAGCTCATCACCGATGCGTTAGAACTTCGCCCCGGAGCCCTTATGGGTGCCACCACATCCTCCAGTGATGGCAGCGCCCTCTGGCTACAAATACGCACCCCGGCCCCTGGCTGGGAGAACCTCGGGCGCAACGCACGAGTCATCTACAACAGCCAACTCGTGAAGCTCGCCATCGCTGCCGACACTGGCGCGGCCAGCATCGCGGCCATCGTCCCCATCAATCTGCCCGAAGCCTACATCCTCCTTCACCACGATGGAAAACTGCTATGGGTCGCCACCAGCAAAAAAATCAACAACCCTGGCGATGTCACCCTCTACGACTCTGAGGTGCGTGCCTTTGACGACGTCACACTCGCACCGCGTGGAGCCTTCACCCTACCCACCCGCGCCGGCGTGGGAGCACTCGCCAGCTCGCCCGATACCCTGTGGATGAAGTCCTTCACACAACTTCCCGGCGCGGATTCTGTGCCGTTGTTTGCCCTACGCAAAGCTGAGCTGGTGGCGTAAAACCGAACGCTCGCCATCCATGTATGGACGACCAAGAACATGCCTGCGCCCTCCGCTACTGCTGCCGCCAAGACCATCACGCTGAGCCTCATCTCCCACACCAATGTGGGCAAGACCACGCTGGCTCGCACGCTGCTGCGGCGCGATGTGGGCGAGTCGCGCGATGCTCCCCACGTCACGCTTTTTAACGAGCAGCACATTCTACTGAGCACAGGCGAGGCAACGCTGCGGCTGTGGGATACCCCCGGCTTTGGTGATACCTCGCGGCTGCTGAAGCGACTGCTAAAAGAGGCCAATCCCCTCGTCTGGCTCGTGAGCCAAACATGGGATCGACTGATGGACAAGCCGCTGTGGTGCAGCCAGCAGGCGATCAAAAACGTGCGTGATGAAGCCGATGTAGTGCTCTACCTGGTGAATGCGGCGGAGTCCCCTGGAGCCGCGAGTTATGTGGCCCAGGAGATGCAAATTTTATCCTGGGTGGGCAAACCCGTACTGGTGCTGTTGAACCAAGTGGGCATAGGCCGTGCGGCTGCCGAAGAGATCGCCGAAGTGGAAGCATGGCGGGCCGAAATGCGCGAGCATAAGCTGGTGCGTGGCGTGCTCTGCCTGGATGCCTTTGCCCGCTGCTGGGTGCAGGAGGATCACCTGATGCTGACGCTCGCGACACTGCTCGATGGCGAGAAAAAGACGACGATGGAGCACTTGCAACAGGCCTGGCATGAGCAACATGCGCGGGTGTTTAAAGACTCCATGCGCACGGTCGCCGAGCTACTCACCGACTCGGTGCTGGATGGCGTGGAGGTCAAACCGCAAGGTGCACTAAAGACGGCGCTGCGATTCGTGGTGCAGAAGGTCGGGCTCGACAATACCGACCTCGATCCTGAACTCTCGGCGGCTCGGCAGACGATGGCCGCAACACTCGCCCAGCGGATGACGGCAACGACCAACAAACTGATCAAAGTCCACGGCCTGGAAGGCCTCGCCGAGCAGCGTGCGCTGGCCATTTCTCAAGGCCATTTTTTGGAGCCCCAGCAGATCAGTGAGAGCATCTGGGGCGCGATGGGCGGAGCCGCAGCGGGCATGATGGCGGGGCTCGTGGCCGACTTGCACGCGGGCGGCATGACCTTCGGCGGTGGCACGGTGCTGGGTGGCCTCGCGGGCGGTGTCGGTGCCTATGCACTGGCCAAGGGCTACAATCTGGTGCGTGGCGAGGACAGCCGCGTCCACTGGTCGCGCGATCATTTCCACGAGCAGGTGCGGCTGGGGCTGCTCTGCTACTTGGCCGTGGCCCATTATGGCCGTGGTCGTGGTGAATGGAGCGAGACGGCGGTGCCGCCCATTTGGGATGAGGCGACTAAAAGTGTGATCGAGCACCGCGCGGCGTCATGGGACAACGTCTGGCGGCTCGCCGTGGAGCGCAATGGCTCTCCAGCAGAGGTGCGCCGCGAAATGGAAAACGTGCTGCGCGAGTCGGCGCTAGGCGTGCTACGCCGACTCTACCCGAGTGCGCGAGTGGTGTAGCGATGGCTATAAACTCACGCCAGAACTGCTGCCGTCGATGACGCGATCCAGCATCTCACGCATCTCTTTCGGCATGGCATCGCGTTGGGCATCGGTGGTCACCTCGAAGGTGCTGGGTTCACCCGCCGTAGGCTTCACGGTGAACATTTTTTTGCCATTCACCTCGCTCAACGAATACTCTCCGCTGGCGTCACGGCGGATCAGATTGCGCTGCGAAATCGTGGCCTTTGGCTCACCATTGACGCTGCTGGAAGTCTGCACTTCGACGCTGGTCGTGGACTTCTGGTCACGCCCTTGTGGCGTATTTGAGCCGGGGTTTGCGCCAGGATTATGAGTGCCTGGGCGATCATTGTTTGGGCGCACGTCACGGTCATTGGAGTCGCGGTTGTCTGGGC
Organism: Verrucomicrobiota bacterium; assembly: GCA_031411235.1. Taxonomy (GTDB): domain Bacteria; phylum Verrucomicrobiota; class Verrucomicrobiia; order Verrucomicrobiales; family Verrucomicrobiaceae; genus JANOAR01. The sequence goes on from JANOAR010000052.1 coordinate 39,391, forward strand.
CTCGCTTGTCATCACGACGGTTGTCGTTGTCATGCGGACGCGGCGAGTTGCCGGGGTTGCTCTGGCCTTGCAAGCCACGGGTGAAGCCCTGCACATTTTGCCGCAGACGTTCGGCATTCTCGCGCATTTGTTGGCCAAATTTGTCGATCTGCTCGCCCCAGGGCTTGGGGCCAGCGGGGGCGATGGCCATCATTTTTTCACCGACTTTCACCGTCACTTTTTGTTCGGTGCCGCTGCGCTTGAGGGTGAAGACCGCATCGCTGTCTTTGGCACTGCTGCGGATGAGGGCGGAGAGTTGCTCCATATTGACCAAACGCTGATCGCCCAGCAGGACGAGAACGTCGTACTGCTGAATACCTGCGGCTTTGGCGGGGCTGTCTTCCATGATTTCTTCGACGAGTAAGCCGAAGCCTTCCGCGAGCCCGACTTGTGCCCGGACATCCGGCGAAGGGCTGCGCGTCATGATGCCGATGAAGGAGGTCGGCTTCATCTCGGGTGGTTTGGGGCCACGACGGCTATTCGGTGAGTCATGTTGTGGGCCTTTGGGTTTGTCGCCGTCTTTGGCTGCGGCGTTACCCTCGGGCTTTTTGATGTCTTCGCTGGCGGGTGTGCCAGCGCCTTTGTCTTGGGCGATCAGTTGCGTGCCGCTCGTGAGCAGGGTCGCAGCAGCGAGGAGGAGGAGATGTTGCTTGGTCTTCATAAGGATGGGTGGGCGTTGGTGGTTGGCGGGTACAGCCGTGGGCGCGAACCTGTCGCCAGCTTGCTGTGGTAATTTTTGATGAAAATAAGTGCGCTGCTTAGCCGCACCGTAGGGGCACGAGGCCGCGTTACTGAATACTCACGGGCACGGCGATGGCGTGCTCGCGGGGTGTTTCGATGATATAAACGGCACCGTCGCGGGGATCGACCCACTGCTGCCGCTCGATGCTCTTCACTCGGAGCCTGCGCTCGGGCTGGCCGAGTTGGCTGAAGTTGATGCCGTCGTCATTGACTTTGAGGAACTCACGGCTGCTGCTGATGGGTATCTCTGTGGTGAGACGGGCTGAGGCCGTGGTCGTCCCTGCAACGCTGGGGCTGGCACTGCGCGGATGGTGGGCGCTGTACTGCATGACGCTCATGATGAGCACTGCGGCAGCGGCTCCTAGGCTGGCCCAGGTGAGGGGCTGGAGGCGAGGCTTGCGGGTGGCTTCGCTCGACTCGACGGGCAAAGGCTCGGTATGGCGAAACTTATCCGCCAGGGAAAAATCATGCGCCACGCTCTGGAAGAGCGTTGCCGATGGCTCCGCCGGAGTAAGGCTGCGCAGGAGTTGCTCGATGTGGGTGGTGGTCATGGTGTTTTCGTTTGGGGGTGAGGGGGTAATAAAGTCAGGCTGCGACAGGTGCCGCATCGCCGAGGATCATGGCACCGAAGTCTTCGCGGTAGGGGGCAAGAGCGCGGTGCAGGTTATTCAGAGCGTAGCGATAACGGCCTGCGGCGGTGTTGATGGTTTCGCCCGTGGAGGTAGCTATCTCGGCAAAGGTGAGCCCGCCCCAGATGCGCAGTGCGACGACTTCGCGCTGCTCCGGCGGCAACTCGCGCACCGCTTTCTCTAGCAGAGCCGTGGTCTCGCGGTCTTCCAGGGCAGGGTCAAAGTGTGGGGCGTCTTCGCTGAGAATAGCGACATCCGACTTGAGTTCACGATTCGCCCGCCGCGTGTCGCTACGCCGCAGATCGAGCGAAATGGTGCGCACCGCAGCGTAGAGCAGCGGCACATGCGCCCGGTCGCCGCCGGGGTTGCGCTGCCACCAGCGAACGAACGCCATCTGCACCACATCCTCGGCATCACTGACCTTGTCCACAAGCTGACGAGCATACAGAACAAGCTTCGGAGCTAGCTCGTTGAAGCAGGTCTGCCAGTCATTGGAGGGGGCGTTCATGCAGTGCGGTAGGGAGTACGTTTCCACCGACAAAACGCCACAACACGACTTTGTTGTGTGAGGGAATGAAGAAAGCTCATCCGCCCTCCTTCCCCCTTCGCTACTCCACCACCTTCGTGATCTTGATCTTCCGGTAGGCTGCCGACGTGTTGTAGGTCGTTAGCGAGAGGGGGGCGTAGGCTTCGATGGGGCCGGGGCGTAGGCCGAGTTTTTTGCCTTCGATGTCGGTGTTGATGATCTCTTTGCCGTCGATCCACACCTTGATTTCCTTTGGCATCACGCGCAGCCGGACGGCGTACCATTGGTTGTCCTTGAAGCGCTGGTAGCTGCCCGTGCTGTTCTCACTGGCATCCAGGCCGTCGATGCTGCTGAGCCCAGTCACACTGCCGCCCCAGCCACCGAGCACGAGCGTCAGGCAGGTCTTTTCACTGCCGACGGGAAACGTCAGGCCGCAGAAGAAATCCACCCCCTGAGTTCGCATCGCATCGAGCGTGAGTTCATAACTCTGCATCGGCAAGTCCTTCGCTTTTTTGTAAACGATGCCACTGATGCCCTCGCCTTGGCCCATGATTAACGCGCTCTCGGCCTCATCCACCTCGGCGGCACCACTGCCACCGCTGTCCACCGCCTCCCAGTCGCCCAGCGTTTTGCCATCGAACAGCACCACCTCAGCAGGCTTCGACTCAGCGGGCTTTGCCGCAACTGGCACCGCAGCCTTGGGAGGATCCGCCGCAACAACTAAAGAATCACCAACAACAACGAGCACAGCAAACAGAGCAGTTTTCATATAAAAGAAGAGTCAAGTTCAGGCATCAGCCCAGGCACATCCAACATATGAAGCCGTACGCCAGCAACGACTCCAAATGCAGCTATAACGAAAGCCGCATCTCATTGATGGCAAGTGGTAGAATGACTGCCGATACGCCACCCGGCGAGCACCTTCGGCAGCAGTTCGTGCTCGGCGGCCTTGATCCGTGCCGTCACCACAGGAGTCGTATCGCCGATATGGATGGGCACCCGCGCTTGGGCGAGGACTTTACCACCGTCCAGTTCCTCGGTAACGAGGTGGATGGAGGTGCCCGTATGCAGCTCGCCATCGTCGATGGCACGTTGCACCGCATTGCTGCCTTTGAACTTGGGCAACAGGGAAGGATGCAGGTTAATGATGCGCCCCTGGAAGGCGCCGAGCGTCGGCTCGCGGAGCAAGCGCATGAACCCTGCAAGCACCACGACATCGGGTGCCGTGCGCTGGAGATGCTCTAGCACCTCCTTCTGCGCCGACTCGACGAAGCGCGTTGGATTCAGCCCAGGATCGACGAAACGGCTGTCGAGTTTGAGCGCCAGCGCTTGCTTGAGGATGCCGCTATCGCGCCTATCGCTGATCACGCAGACGATCTCGGCCTTCAGCGCCCCTGAGGCGATAGCGTCGGTGATGGCTTTGAAATTGCTGCCCTCGCCGGAGCCCAGCACCGCGATGCGCAATGCCCTGCTAGGCGCTGTGCCAGCAGCCTCAGAGGCAGTGTCGGAAGAACTTGCCATACGCTTCAGTGTGTTTGTCGTCGAGCGACCAGGGACGAGTGGCAGCAGGTGGATGCCCGCCTTCACCGCCTCCAGCGCAGCTCGCTCCTCGGCGTTCAGCGTCTCCAGCGTGTAGTCACCGCCTTTGGCATAAAGGTGCGGGCGTATGGCCTCGATGAGCCCCGTCACTCTCGGTTCATTGAAGACGCACACGGCATCCACCGCCCTCAGTCCGCAGAGGATTTCAGCGCGATCTTCCTCGGTGTTAATGGGGCGCGAGGGGCCTTTGAGTTCGCGCACCGAGGCATCCGAATTCACCGCCACCACCAGAGCATCGCCCAGCGCACGCGCTTCATTGAGGTAACGAACATGCCCAGCATGGAGCAAGTCGAAGCAACCATTGGTGAATACAAGGCGCTTGCCGCGTTTGGAAAGGCGGTTGCGCAGGGCGCGAATCTCTTCGGGCGTTGAAATAAAGCTGGGAGGGGCACCAGGGGGCATGGCCGTTCATGGCATGGGCTAGGCGTCTTCGCAAGACGTAGCCCACTTGGCACGCGGCTTGGGATTTGCGGAATGCCCCTATCTGTGTAGGATCAGTGCTCCCCCGCTCCCAGTTTTTATATTTCGGAACCCCGTCCCCTTTCCAAACGCATGAGTTTCTACCCCACACGCCCTCTGCTTGGCATGATTCTGAGCGGCTTCCTTGTGCTGGCTTTTTCACCCGGCCTGAGAGCCCAAGAAGCACCGAAAGAGGCAGAAAAGAAGGGCGGATTTTTTAGCCGTTTGTTCAAAGGCGACAAGGACAAAGCCCCCGAAGCGCCGCCCGTAGTAGCGCCACCCGAGAAAAAGCCGACGCCCAAAAGCAAACCCAAAGCCCCAACCACGAGCAAGCCCAAGGCAACCCCCGAAGCAAAGCCAACCCAAAAGCCCACCCCGCCGAGCGACAAAAAATCGCCCACCGTGACGGTGAAATCCCGCGACACAGGCAAGCCCACCACCCCGCCTAAGACCACTAAGCCCAAGCCGCCCGCGCCAGCCACCGTCGCCAAGCCCACGACAGAAAAGCCCGCCACCCCACCCAGCACCAAGCCCGAGGGTAAATCGCTGGATGCACAATTCGGCAAAACCACCCCTCCTACCCCTCCCAAGCCCAGCACCGCCGCGACGGCTCCAGCGACAAAACCGGAACCAGCCAAGCCTACGCCCAGCACAACAGCTAGCAGTGATTCCTCCATCGCGCCGCCTTTGCCCTCCAATACCAGTTGGGAAGTCGTCAAAAAGAACGGACGCGACTACGTCACCGCCGAGAGCATGCAGCGCTTCTTCCGCTTCGCCACGCTGAAGCGCACAGGCAACCATGTGTGGTTCAACTCCGTCACCGTCATTATGAAAGCCGAGATCGGCAGCCAGGATTTGCTCATCAACAGCATCAAATTCATCCTCAGCCACCCCGTCGATGAGAGCGATGGCAAGGCGCTCATCTCACGCGTGGATCTCTGCAAACTCATCGACCCCGTGCTGCGCCCCAGCTACATCACCACCTCGGCTCCCTTTGATACCGTCGTCATCGACGCTGGCCATGGCGGCCATGATTCAGGTGCCCGTGGCGTCTATGGTTTTGAAAAAGACTTCACTCTGCAAATGGCTAAAGCGGTGCGCACCGCCCTGCAAAACAGAGGCGTCAAAGTGCAAATGACACGCGACACCGATGTCTTCATCCCCCTGCGTGGTCGCGTCGAAGTCGCCAACGCCATCCCCAACTCCATCCTCGTCAGCCTGCACTTCAACTCTGGCGGCTCCTCGGCCACAGGTATCGAAACCTTCGCCCTCTCGCCCCAGGGTAGCTCCTCCACCTTCATGGGCGAGCGCGGTTGGGATACCTCGTCCTTCAGCGGCAACCGCCAGGACTCCGAGAACATCGCCCTCGCCACCGCCGTCCACGCCATGGTGATCAACAAATTCAAAATCGTCGATCGCGGCATCAAGCGCGCCCGCTTCACCGTACTCACCGGTTGCTTACGTCCCGGCATCCTGTTTGAAGGTGGCTTCATAACGAACGCCACCGAGTGCCGCCTCATCGCCGCAGACAACTATCGCCTACTGCTCGCCAATACCATCGCCGACGGCATCCTCAACTACCGCAAAGCCTTGCAGCCAAGAGTCGGCACGACCGTGCGATAGAGCGTTGAGCCTTTCAATGAGGCTGAAGCCGTAGCACCACCGCCCACAGCACAGGCGGCAACAGCAAGCTCAGCCCGATGGCCATCTGCGGATTCTCCTGGCCTGCCGCGCCAATGGCAGCATAAACAAAACTCATCGGTAATGAGCCGCAGATGAGCGCCAGGGTGAAGGTGCGGGCTGGCATCCGCGTCAGCCCCGCAAGGCATGACACCACCTCGGGCAACAGTGGCAACCAGCGCGACGCGGCAACCAGCCAGGGGCCACTGCGGAGGAAGCGCGACTCATGTTGCGCCAGCGCATCCGCCCCCGTCAGCCAAGTCGCAAACCCATGGCCCAAGCCACGGCACAGCCAATAGCCGAGCAATCCCGATGCGACCGACCCCACCGTGCCCACCAACCCACCGATCCACACCCCATACAAATAGCCCGCCGCACTCATGACCGGCGTCGCAGGAATAGGCAGAAACAAGTCCGACATCATCAAACCAATCACCGCGAGCCAGCCCCACGCCCCCCAGCCGCGCAGCCACTGCACCGCCGCATCACCCGTAAACCAGCGCATGAAGTCATCCCCCCAAATGGCGAAGGGGATGCAGAAGAGCACAATGAGCGCGAGGGCAGTCCAGAGAAGGCGCATGGTGAAAATGGCAATGCAGCAGCAGCTCGATCAATCCAAATCAAAGAGCAGTATCGTCGCCTTCTCACGCGCCGTGATGTCGAGCGTCATGTCGGCATAAGTCGTCAGCGACGCACCGTCACCTTCGCTCAGCGCTTCGCCATTCAGCGTCACCTTGCCTTCAGCGACCTGGAGCCAGACACTGCGGCCAGCCCTCAGCGTATGCGTGCATGGCTCAGACGCATTGAGCTTGCCGAGGAAAAGCTCGGCATCCTGGCGCATCGCCATGCTGCCCTCGCGGCCCGACTTGCTCGCGATCAGATGCAGCTTGCCAGCCGCCGCGCCAGCCATCGGCATCTCCGCATAGCGCGGCTCAGCATCGCGCTCATCTGGCATGATCCAGATCTGGTAAAGGTGGACGGCCTCCGTTTTGGAAGGGTTGAACTCGCTGTGCTGCACACCGCTGCCAGCGCTCATGTATTGGAAGTCGCCCGTCTCGATGATGCGTCCATTGCCCATGCTATCCTTGTGCTGAAGCTGGCCGCTGATGATGTACGTGATGATCTCCATGTCCCGATGTGGATGCGTGCCAAAGCCCTGCCCTGGGGCCACGCGATCCTCATTCATCACCCGCAGGCTGCGGAAGCGCATATGTGCAGGGTCATGGTAGTCGGCAAAAGAAAACGTATGTGTCGCCTTCAGCCAACCGTGGTCGGCAAAGCCGCGATCCTTGGCGCGGCGGATGTTCAGCTTGGGAAGTGAGTTCGTATTCATAGGAGGGTGGGAGGACGGGTTCGGAGCGGCCTCAATTCCTTGGCCATCCACCCTCCCGCACACTCGATCAACTGCGGTTTTTCAGTTGAACCGTTCACTTGACCCGCCCCGTTCATCTGCGGCAAAGTCGCCGCCCTTTCGCGAGGCTACTTCTCCCGAATAACCCAACTCAACTACTACCCTTACACACCCGACATGAGCCGAAAAATTCGATATGGAATGGTGGGCGGCGGGCGCGGCGCTTTCATTGGAGCCGTGCATCGTATCGCCGCCGCGATGGATCAGCAGATCGAACTCGTCTGCGGAGCCTTCTCCTCAGACGCCGAGAAGTCCAAGGCCTCCGGGGCCGACCTCTTCCTCCCCGCCGAGCGCTGCTACGACAGCTATGAGGAGATGATCAAAACCGAAGCCTCCCTCCCCTCGGACAAACGCATGGACTTCCTCGCCATCGTCACGCCGAATCACATGCACTTTCCCCCTGCCAAGATGGCGCTGGAAAATGGCTTTCACGTCCTCAGCGACAAGCCTGCGACCTTCGACTTGAAGGAATCCAAAGAACTCGCCGCCCTGGTGAAAAAGACCGGCCAACTCTACGGCCTCACCCACAACTACACGGGCTACCCGCTCGTCAAACAAGCACGCGAAATGATCGCTGCTGGCAAGCTCGGCAAAATCCGCAAAGTCGTCGTCGAGTACCCCCAAGGCTGGCTCGCCACCAAGATCGAAGACAGCGGCCAGAAGCAAGCTGGCTGGCGCACTGATCCCAAGCGCTCCGGTGCCGCAGGCTGCGTCGGCGACATAGGCACCCATGCCGAGAACCTCGCCGAGTACATGACTGGGCTAAAAATCAGCGAACTCGCCGCCGACATCACTGCCTTCGTCGAAGGCCGTCTGCTCGATGACGATGCCAACATCCTGCTGCGCTTCGAAGGCGGAGCCAAGGGCGTGCTGCACTGCTCACAGATCGCCGTCGGCGAGGAAAACAACGTCAATATTCGCGTCTGGGGCGAAAAGGGCGGCTTGGAGTGGCACCAGAAAGAGCCCAACACCATGATCGTGAAGTGGCTCGAAGAGCCCATGCAAATCTACCGCACCGCCAACGGCTACCTCGGCGACGCCGCCAAAGCCGCAGGCCGCACGCCCCCCGCACACCCCGAAGGCTACCTCGAAGCCTTCGCCAACATCTACAAAAACTTCGCCAACCACATCCGGGCTCGAATTGATGAAAAGGAAGCCGACGCGATCACCATCGACTACCCCAAGATCGACGATGGCATCCGTGGCATGGCCTTCATCGAAGCCGTCGTACAGTCCAGCAAGGACAACGCCGCGTGGACGAAGTTGGATGTGTAGCAGTGAGCAGCGCCGCGTTCTGGCGAGTGCTGCGCTTTATTTCCACCGTACCTAGCCTTCACGCCCGCTACACCCCCGAAATAAAAGAGCCGCCGGAGATGATCCGGCGGCTCATGTTATTAAAGGTTCTTGGTTTGCTCGCCGCTGACGGCGACTTTGCGAATTAAGCGCCAACGACAGCAGCGGTCGCCGCGACAGCCGTTGTGGCAGTCACCGTGACGATGCCTGCGGCAGCCGCAGCGGCGGCAGCACGGGCAGCCGCAGCAGCGCTGCTAGCTTGCTCGATACCTGCAAGGCCACGATAGGTGCGGCCATTCTTTTGCACAAGACCACGGCTGACGAGGCCCTGGAGCTTTTCATACGAGCGCAGGCGAAGCATTTCCTCACCGCCGCTGACAGCATTTTTCAGCTTCAGATTGTCATACACCAGACCAAAGAGGGCGTTGAACTCATGGGTCTTTCCAGTGGATAGAACATTCACCAATTCATCGGTGACATGGTCAGGTACGCGGCGAGAGAAGCGGGTTTTGCGAGTTGTAGCCATAGGCCACGAGCCTAACACAACATTTGGGACTTGGCGATGAGTTTGTTGATCTTGTGCGAGATAGTTGCCAGCGTTGGAATGCTTGAAAGATAAGCCCTTACGCGTGCGTTAGGCGGGGCCGCGCAAGAAAATCAATTTCTTTTTTAGCCCTATTCATCATGCCCATTTCCAACTTTTCACGTCGCCAATTTATAGGTTCCACCGCTGGTCTAGCCGCTGCCGCAGTCACAGGCCCCAACATCCTCCTTCGTGGCCAACATGGTGCCGGGAAACGCCTCAATTTGGTGCAAATCGGCGCAGGCGGCAAAGGCCTGTCTGACACCGCTGGCGTCACCTTGGAGCATAACATCATCGCGATGGTGGATGTGGATCAAACACGCCTCGATGAAGCCGCAGCCAAGCGCGAGAAACACCACCTGAGTGCCAACCAGCCAGCCCCGGCGGCCCCGAAGCTCTTCAAAGACTTCCGCAAGATGTTCGACACGATGGCCAACGAAATTGACGGCGTCATCGTCGCCACGCCTGACCACACCCACTTCCTCGCCGCCATGTGGGCGCTGGGCCACAAGAAACACGTCTGCGTGCAAAAGCCGCTGTGCAATACCATCTGGGAAGTGCGCGAGCTGCACAAAACCGCGAAAGCCGCAGGCGTCGTCACCCAAATGGGCAACCAAGGCCGCACCATGGAAGGTCAGCGCATCGCCAAGGAATGGATCGAGCAGGGCCGCATCGGCACGCTGAAAGAGATTAAACTCTGGACCAATCGCCCCATCTGGCCACAGGGCCCGATGGACAAAGTGCCCACCCCAGCGCCCGAGGGCTTCGACTGGGATCTGTGGCTCTCCAGCACACCGCTGGAGCCGCACTTCGAGCTGCCAAAGGACAAACAAACCAAGCGGGCCAGCAGCGTGCATCCCTTTGCCTGGCGCGGCTGGTGGGCCTGGGGCTCGGGTGCCCTTGGCGACATGGGCTGCCACATCATGGATGCTACCTTCAGCATCCTGGGCCAAGTCATCCCGACCAAAATCGAAGTCGAAAGCAGTGAAATCAGCACGCTCTGCGCCCCCAACTGGACCAACCTCAAATACCACATGCCCGCCAGCGAGAAGCAGCAGGCCATGATCGTGAGCTGGAACGATGGCTTCAAAGACGGCGTCGCGAACAAGCCCGAGCGCCCCGAAATGATCAGCGAAGACACCTGGGCCAAGGCCTCCAGCGGCATGTTATTCATTGGCACCGAAGGTATCGTCTTCGAAGGTGACGCCTACTGCAAAAGCCCCCGCCTCTACCCCACGGAAAAATTTGTCGAAGCCCGTGCCGACATGGCCAGTGGCAAGCACAAAAAAACCGAGGCCCGCAGCCCCATGCCCGACAACCCTCAAGGCGAGTGGGCGCATTGCATCGTCAACGGCGGCACCCCCAGCTCGAACTTCGACTACTCGGCAGCGCTCACAGAATTCGTGCTCCTCGGCAACCTCGCCGTGCGCTCGCAGCAAGCCATTTCCTGGGACAAAGACGCGATGAAAGTCACCAACGTAGAGTCGGCGAATCAATTCGTGAAGCGCCCCAGCTATCGTCCCGGCTGGCTGACCGCGTAGCTAAGTGGGGCGAAAAACGATTGCGTGCTCTCACGCATTCCCGTTTGCCAAACGCCCCAGCCTCCCCATACTCAGCGCCCCCGGTTCCCTGCACTGCCTCATTGACCGGGCTTGGGAGGCACGTAGCCCAGCCTCTTGCGAGTGGATGTTGGAATGCGTTTTATACCATCCAACCCAACTCACTCGCATCGTTAAATCAGTCATGAGTGAATCAACTCAAGCGTTGTCGGAGATGATCGCGGCTTCCTTCCGCAGTCTCCATGAGGGCTCCATCGTCAAGGGACGCATCCTCGAAATCAAACCCCAGGTCATCCTGGTCGATATCGGTTACAAGTCTGAGGGTGCTATTCCTTCGTCCGAATTCGAAGACGAAGACATCCAAGTAGGCGACGAAGTCGAGGTTCTCCTCGAGCGCCTCGAAAACGATGAAGGCATGGTCGTGCTCTCCAAAGAGAAAGCCGCCCATCGTCAGAACTGGGAGAAGATCGCCAAGGTCTTCCACGAAGGCGGTCTCGTCCGCGGCAAAGTCAAGGCAGTCGTCAAAGGCGGCCTCCTCGTCAACGTCGGCGTCGAAGCCTTCCTCCCCGGCAGCCAGATCGACATCATTCCGCCGAAGGATCTCACCGAATACGTCGGCAAGGTGTACGAATTCAAGATCGTCAAAATCAACGACGACCGCAAAAACGTCGTCCTCAGCCGTCGCGAAGTCATCGAAGCCGAGCGCACCGAGCAACGCCAGAAGTTCCTCGAAGGCGTCAAAGCCGGCGACAAGGTTCGTGGCGTGGTCAAGAACATCACCGACTTCGGTGTGTTCGTGGATCTCAACGGCATGGACGGACTCCTCCACATCACCGACATGTCGTGGGGCCGCCTCAACCACCCTTCCGAAATGGTCACCATCGGTCAGCCGCTTGATGTCCAGATCCTCGAAGTCAACCGCGAGAAAGAACGCGTCTCCCTCGGCCTCAAGCAGATGGCCAACAACCCCTGGGAAAACATCGAAGCCCGTTACCCCGTCGGCCACAAGGTTCGCGGCAAGGTCACCAAGCTCGTTGCTTATGGCGCGTTCATCGAAGTGGAAGAAGGCGTCGAAGGCCTCGTCCACGTCTCGGAACTCTCCTGGACCAAGCGCATCGCTCGCCCCAGCGACGTGCTCACCATCGGCCAAGTCGTCGATGCCCAAGTCCTCGGCATTTCCAAGGAAGAGCGCAAGATCAGCCTCGGCGTGCGTCAGCTCGACAGCAATCCTTGGGACGAAATCGACGTCCGCTTCCCCATCGGCACCCAGATCACTCGCCCCGTGCGCAATCTTACTGCCTACGGTGCTTTCGTGGAGCTAGAAGAAGGTATCGACGGCATGATCCACGTCTCCGACCTCAGTTGGACACGCAAGATCAACCACCCCTCCGAACTCCTCAAAAAGGGCCAGGAAGTGGAAGCCACCGTCATCGGCATCGACAAGGCCAACCAGCGTATCTCGCTCGGCATGAAGCAGCTCGAAAACGACCCCTGGTCGAAGATCGACGACCGCTTCAAAGTCGGCGACCTCGTCAAAGGCAAAGTCGCCAAGATCGCCTCCTTCGGAGCCTTCGTCGAACTCGAAGACGACATCGACGGCCTTGTGCATATCTCGCAACTCAGCGAAGAACACGTCACCCGAGTCAAGGACGTGCTCAACGTCGGCGACGACGTGGAAGCCCGCGTCATCAAGGTGGACAAAGTCGAGCGCCGCATCGGTCTCTCGGTCAAAGCCGTGGCCTACAACGAAGACCAGGTCAAACGCGAGAGCCAAGCCTTCGACAGCCTACGCCCCACCACCGACCTCGTCGGCCTGGAGCAAGCCTTCAAGTTCGCCAGCGAAGAATGGCGTCCCGGCCAAGGCTCATAAGCCTCGGTTTAGCGACAACATCAAAGCCGGGGCGAAAGCCCCGGCAGCACGGAGCGGCCCTCACAAGGGGCCGCTCTTTTTTTGTGGTAACGAAGCCGGAGAGCAATCCTGGGCATAAACCCAAACATGCTTAGCACAGCTTGTGAATTGGCAATCGTTGATACTGGCGAATAAACCCGAACGCCGCGATTCAGCGGTGGCTAGCTTTGCCAAGGCTTGAGTCTCAGGCGGTTTGGCGATGGCGGGACTGTATGGGAAAATACCGAGCCCGCCGTCGCCGAACCGCATCTGGCCAAGGATGGGTGAAGTTAGTCGCCGATCAATCGCGGTGTTCGCGGATAAACCGACCTACCGCGAACCAAACTCCAAATTATGCTCGTCTTCATCGATGAACCATACCATTTACCAACCTAAATCTGGTAAATGTTATTAGCACCTGCGGAGACGCAAGCGGGCTCCGCTTCCGCCTACCCTCACCGCACACCGATGGTTGCCATCCACTTCAGCGCATCGTCGGGCCAGGCTTTCGCATCGCGTTCGCAGTGTAAGCCGTAGCCGTGGCCGCCGGTGGGGTAGAGTTTGAACTCGTGCGCGATCTTCGAGGCGTTGAGCGCGGCGTGGTAGATGTTGCTGCCCACGACATGGGTCTTGTCGTCCTCGCTGTGGACGATGAGCGTGGGTGGGATGCTGGCCTTGAGATTGAGATCGGGGGAGACGTGACCAGCCTTGTCGTCGAGGTAGGCGGGATAAATGAGCACGGCGAAGTCGGGTCGACAGCTTTGCTGATCCACCGCATCGAACGCGGGGTAGGTGCGTGCATCGAACTGCGTGCTCGCCTTAGCGGCGACGTTGCCTCCGGCGGAGAAGCCGATGATGCCGAGGTGTTGGGGATCAAGTTTCCATTCGGCGGCATGAGCACGGGTGAGGCTGAGCGAGCGCTGTGCATCCTGCAAGGCACCCTCGCGATTGTTCGGCGTGCGATACTTGAGCACCAGCGCGCTGATGCCATGGGTGTTGAGCCAAGCGGCAATCTCAGTGCCTTCCTTGTCGATGACCGTGTAGCTGTAGCCGCCGCCAGGGCAAACAATGATGGCCGGTGCGGGCGTGCCGTCTTTTCGTGTTGCTTGGAACAAGGTCAGCGTGGGACGGCTGACATTGGTGATGCGGTGGAAGCCGTCCTTGCTAGGCCTCTCCGCCTCGGGTTCCTTCGCGCCCTTGCCGGGCATCTTGCCTTCGGGCCACACGTCCACGATGGTTTCAGCGGAAAGGATCGACGTGGTCGCGAGGAGTAGGAGCAGTGTGCGGATCATGGGCATCGTTGTGTGGCGGACAGTTGGAACGCCAGGCTTTGCTGACGCGAAGTTTTCGAGAGCGGGCTGGAGTGCCCGCGCTCCTTTCTCAGGCTTTCATCATCTCCTTGATCTGCTTGGTCGCGATGCCGATAGGCCGGTCTAGCGGAACACCGGCGCAGGCGAGCAGAGTCGTGAGCAGGTCGCCTTGATTGCCTTTCGTATTGGCCAGGAAGCGTCCCGTGTTGATCGAGCCGCCGCCCTTGCCTGCCACGATGAAGGGGAGGTTTCCGCGAGCGTGCTTATTCCCGTCCTCCAGGCCGGAGCCCCACATCATGATGCAGTTGTCGAGCAGGGTGCCGTTGCCTTCCTTCAAGCTGTGCATCTTCTTCACCATGTAGGCGAATTGGGCGATGTTGAAGGCGGTGATCGCGGCGACCTTGCCGACCTTGCCAGCCTCGTTGTTGTGATGTGTCTGGGAATGATGCGCGTCGTTGAACCCGAGTTCTGGATAAGACACGCCGTTGGGTGTGGAGCCGATGTAGGTGCTCACGCGCGTCGTGTCGGTCTGGAAGGCCAGCACGTTCAGGTCGCACATCACCTGCATGTATTCGCTGCGCTTGTCGCCCACGGGAATCTTGATCTCGATGGGCGGGGAATCTGAGGCCTTGCGTTTGCTTGAGGCGACGCCTGCCTTCTCCAGCGCGGCCTCTTTTTGGCGATACTCGATGGCGGCGATGCGGCGCTCCACGGCACGCACGCTGTCCAGATATTCATCCAGCTTGTGCTGATCGTCCTGGGGCAACTTCCGACGCAAGTTCTTGGCACCGCCGATGACCAAGTCCAGCATCTGTCGATCCAGCGGATCCGCAGGGGCCGTCACACCAGCCTTGTCGGACTTGCCAAACAAACGGTTCAAGACGCTGCGTGGATTGGTCTCAGCGGGCACCGCCTGCGTGGGCGAGCGGAAGCTGCAATGCGAGTAATAGCCCTCGTTCAGACCTTCCTGGTTTTCCTTGTGCGTCTGCGGCATCGTGGCCAGTTCCAACGACGGCAATGCCGTGAGTGCGCCGACATAGTTGGCGGCGATCTGATCCGCAGAAATCGCGATGTTGATTTGATTCCGTGTGTCCGCATCAGGCAGTTGCGCCGTGAGCCAAGTCGATAACTCAAGCGCATGGGGTGCACCATTGAAGGGCGAGATCGGCACGCCCGAGATGCCCTTCATTAACAGACACTGGTCGAGCACGCCGCGCAGCGACTCCAAAGCGGGTGGCGGCGATTTCAAGAAGCTCTCCGGCGTAGCGGGCCAGAACTGATCCATGATGACCCCATGCGGCATATACATGAAGCCGAGACGCACGGGTGGTTTGACAGCCTTGCCTTTGATAGCATCTGCCCAGCCCATGGTTTCCAACAATGGCAGCGCGAGGGAGGCTCCGATGCCTCGCAGGCAGGTGCGACGATCCATGAGGAAGTTATTTCGCATGAGGCGTGGAGGGGGCTGGTTCTTGGATGCGATGATTGACGAAGGGGTAACTGGTGATGATCTCGGCGATGAGCGTCTGCATACGATAACCCTCCTTGGCGATGGTTTCCATCAGGTGATCCACCACGATTTCGTCATAACCCTCGAGCTGGCGGCATAGGGCATAGGCTAGCAGTTTCTGTGTCAGATTGCGTGCCAGTTCATCCTTTCGTGCGGCGATGATGACTTTCAATTCCTTGGGTGACGTGAAGTGCTTGCCACCCGGCAGCTCGCCCACGGCGTCGATCTTTCCTCCAGTGTCGTCCTGATCCCGCCAGCGCCCAATGGCATCATAGTTCTCCAGGCCGAAGCCGATGGGATCGAGGATCTTGTGGCAGTTGGCGCACACGGCATTGGTGCGGTGCAGTTCCGTGCGCTGACGCAGTGTTAGATAGGCGACCTTGTTTTTGTCCTGTTTTTCCAAGGCTGGAACGTTCGGCGGAGCGGGCGGCACATGATCTCCCAGCACTTGTTCCAGCACCCACACACCGCGTTTCACGGGGCTGGTGCGGTTGGGGAAGGAGGTCGTGGCCAGGATGCCGGGCATTCCCAAGATGCCGCCGCGATTCGCATTCGTCAGCTTCACCTTGCGCATCTCCTTGCCAGTCACGGTTTTTTCCAGGCCATAAAGCATGGCCAGGGTGCCGTTGAGAAAGGTGTAATCACTGTCCACGAAACTAACGATGCTGCGGTTCTCGCGCACGATGCTGTCAAAGAACAGCCGCGCCTCGTCATACATCGCCGAGCGCATCTCGCCCGTCATTTGGGGGAACTTGGCGGAGTCAAAGGTCTGGCTTTTCAAGTCCCCCAGTCCCAGCCACTGCGCACCAAAGCCATCGAACAAGGCCCGTGAACGCTGATCCGAAAGCAAGCGCTTCACCTGCGCCTGGAGCACCGCTGGCTCGTGGAGCTTGCCGTTATCCGCCAAGGCCGAAAGCTCCGCATCGGGCATGGTGGCCCACAGCAGATACGACAAGCGGCACGCCAGTTGGTAGTCATCCAGGGGAACAATCGCCTGACCCGATGCGGCCTCCTGAGCTGGGGTGATGAAGAGGAACTGCGGCGAAACGAGTGCCGCCTTGAGCATCAGTCGCAGGGCCGCCGGGTAGGCGAGTTTGTTCTTTGTCGCCAGATCGAAGACCTGCATCAACACGCCCACTTCCGCCTCCGACGCAGGCCGACGATAGGCGCTGCGAGCCAGCGAACGTGCGACCTTTTTTGCCTCGGTTCGCAGATCAGATCCTGGGGCTGGCAGTTCACCAAACAGACGCTTTTGCATCGCCGTCGGAGGGGCATCCTTCGGTGCGAGAATTCGATCAAGCACCTCATTGGCAATGCCGAGATACTGCTCCGTTTGCAGCGGTGACAGTGTGTTCAGATACCCTTCGCCGAACACTTCATCCGGCAGATCCTGGGCCACCGCCACATCCACGCCGAGGAGATCATGCAGCGTGTTGCCATACTCCACCTTGGTCAGGCGTCGGATCACAAACGAACCTGGATCCTTCGGACTGAGGAACTTGATCTTGCCCATCCAGTCCAGGAACTTCTGCCGCTCTTCCTCCGTGGGCTGCTCGTCCGCGTCCTCCGGCGGCATGTTATGAGTCTTCACGTTGGCGAGCGCCTGCTTCCACTTTTTGTTGGCGGATGCTGTGCCAGGGTTCTTCAGCGCTGGGGAAAAGGTGATGCCACCCTTCATCTTCTTATCCCCGTGACAGTCCGCACAGTAGGTTTTCACAAAGGGGGTGATATGTTCACGAAAGGCTCTTCTCGCCTCGACCTGCTGCGTGGCGAAGTACTTGTCGTCTGCTGACTCATCGGCCTGACAGGGCAAGGACAGGGTGAACGCAACGGCCCAAAGGGTCATGGCCATCACGCCACTGCGAATCGTTTCGGGTTTTGTCATTCTGA
This sequence comes from Verrucomicrobiota bacterium, assembly GCA_031411235.1. Lineage (GTDB taxonomy): Bacteria > Verrucomicrobiota > Verrucomicrobiia > Verrucomicrobiales > Verrucomicrobiaceae > JANOAR01. Next base: position 56,508 of record JANOAR010000052.1, read on the forward strand.
TCTTCAACGGGGCTTCAGGCTACGCATGATCCATGTTGGCTCTATCCCCATTGAAGCAAGCCCCGTGGAAAAAGCGGTACACACAGAGCGCGGTATTCCCTTCGGGACTTTGTCGCCGCCGCCGTCGTGCGTTGTTTTCAATGTAGCCACGTAAGGCTCACTTTTCCTGTCGCCAATCCAGGGCAGGTGCAGTGAACGTTGGCGCATGGCATCACCTGAAAATGTGCAATTGGCCGCCCGCTTTGGTTTGTTCATGTTTGCCGCTGGCGGCCTGGGATTGATCCTCGGAACCACCCTGAGCCGCAGCGGGATCACCCGTCGCGCCGAGAAGCCGGGCGAGTTTTATACCACTTGCTTTTGCCACCTCGCTGTCGGTGTCTTCTGTCACTTCGGACAGTTTTTTGTATCAACCCCTTAGCCTTCCACCATGTATTCCCTCATTGCCCATTGGATCATCAAGCCCGGCTCCGAAGCTGCCGCCAAAGCAGCGCTGAAGAAGCTCGCCAAGGACGTTCAGAAAAACGAGCCGAACACGCTGCTGTATCTCGTCCACACGTCTGACATGACGCAGCAATCCTTCCCTGCGGCCAGCTCGCAGGAAGCCATCTTCATCGAAGGCTACAAGAACAAGCAGCACTTCCTCGATCACATCAAAGGCCCCATCTTCAAGACATTCATGGAGAAGCATGCATCCTTGTTCGTCCCATTTGATGGCGACTCACACCCATTCATGCAGGTCGAGTATCTGCGACGCGAAGGCGGCTTCGTCCGTCCTGAGTAGGGCGGGGGACGCCGTCGAATGCCGAAAGGAGGAAAGGCCAGCGGACTCGGGTATGGCTCAACGGGACATTCCATTGTTTGATCGACGACTCACGGCACGTCCGAATAGACTGGGCCCTTCTCCATGAATAAAACGATCACCTCCCTCGGCCTCGCGGCGCTGCTCAGTTGTATCTCAGCCTTCGGCGACACACCGCGAGGAGGCGATGCAAAGCTGGTCACACTGCGAGCACTGAAGATCGACGCGGCAACGATCACGACCGTGGAGCGCGATGCGACGGCAACGCGGACTATCGTGAAGCTGGTGCTCAACCCCGTGAAGGGCTCGAATATCAACGTCGAAGTCTGGCTTCCCGATGCTGACAAATGGAACGCCCGCTTCCTCGGCCTCGGCAATGGCGGGGCAGCGGGCAAGATCAATCCCGCTGGCCTCGCGAGTTCGAGCGCGGCGGGTTATGCGGTGGCGACCACGGACATGGGCACGGCACCGAACCCTGACTCCGGCATCGGCAATCCCGAAGTGTGGAAGGACTTCGGCTTTCGCGCCACGCACCTCATGACCGTCGTGGGTAAGCAGATCGTGTGCGCCCATTACGGCAAGGAACCAGAGTTTTCCTATTTCAGCGGTAGCTCGACGGGCGGTCAACAGGCCTTGCAGGAGGCGCAGCGTTATCCCGAGGACTACGATGGCATCGCGGCTGCCGTCGCCGCGCATTGCCGCACGCCACTGCATGCTTACTTTCTTTGGAACGAGCAGATTTTGAAAAAGTGCCCCTTCACCAAGGAGCAGGACGCCAGCGTCATCGCCGCCGCGAACGAATACATGGCGGCACGGGAAATCCCGGCAGCAGCGGGCAAGTTCGTCTCCGAGCCACGCTGCACCGCGCAGGACATCGAGGCCGTCATCGCACTCGCGCGGAAGAATGACGCGACGCTCACCGACGAACATGCTGCGGCCTTGAGAAAACTCTTCGATGGCGCGCGCCATGCCGTGACCGGCGAACGCATCTTCAACGGCATCCCGCTTGGCAGTTCCATCGAGGCCTCGCATGGACACCTGTATCTTTTCAACTGGGTCTTCGGCAAAGACAAGAAGCTGGAGGACATCAACTTCGGCGCGGACATCGACACCTACACCACCAAGCTCGCCCCCTATCTCAACGCCGAGAACCCCGATCTTAGCACCTTCGCCAAGCGCGGCGGCAAGCTCATCATGACGCTCGGCACCGCCGATTCCGTCGTGCCCTACCACGCCTCCATTGATTACTACGAGCGCGTGATCGAGCGCCTCGGCGGGCTCGACCAGGTGCAGTCCTTCTTCCGCTTCTATGTCGTCCCCGGCCTCGCCCACGGCGGCGGCCCCGGCATCAATCAGCCGCCTAACCTCCTCGAAGCCGTCCGCTCCTGGCGAGAGACCGGCACCGCGCCCACCTGCCTGACGGGCAGGCATGTGGAGAGCGGCAAGCCCTCGTGGGAGATGCCTCTTTATCCCTATCCGACGCAGACTGGATGGAATGCCGCCACCAAGAACTTCAAGCCCGTGGATGGAAAACGCGGCGGCGTGGAACGGATTGCGGATCGCTTCAGACCAGCAGCGGTTGAGTAAGGTTTCGCCGACGTTCCTACTTCTTCGGCCCAAGTGCTTCCAGCAAAGCAGCGGCGATAGCGGCCATGCCTTTATCGCCAGGATGATTCGCCACGCCAGCATGTTTGAAGGCGCGCTCGGAACGAGCGAAGTTGCTCTCATCGCCGGAGAGTGCGCTGATGTCCACGAACCTGCCGCCTGCGGTCATGCTCGCCTTCTGAAGCGCCTGATCCTTGGCGGAGTTTTTCCAGAAGCAACTACGCACAAGCACGACTGGTTGACGCCCTGCCTTAAAGGCCGTGAGCAGCTTCGTGACGCTCTCCTGGAACGCGGCCTGTTCCTCAGGCGTCTTGAGCGCCGGAACGTTTTCGCCGATGGCCACGATAATCAGGTCGGCCTGGAAGTCGATCGCCTCCCGCAGCTTGCCAGCGATGTCGTAACCGGCGTGCGCCCGTTCGAAATCGGCGATGTTTTTCACCATCGTCTCTGGCGCGACCCCGCCCTTCGCGGTGAGTCCCAGGGTGACCAGATGAACGTAGTCCTTCGCCTCAGCGCTGGCCGCCATGCCCCAGTTCCCCGACCAGTCGATATCCGCCTTCGGTCCGTGCTTCGTGATGCTGTTGCCGAGGAAAAGAACCTTGCGAAAGGCATCCTGTGCGGGGGCTAGCCGCGTGGCGAAAATTAGGATGATGAGAACAATCAGACGATGGAAATGCAGGCAGTGCATGAGGAGGCTGGTGAGTGGGTAAGGGAATGAATAAGGCGGCGCGGCATGAGGGTTAGCAGGCAAGCCAGACCGCTCCAACCTGAAAAGCGCCCGATCTGTCCGACTTCCCTAAACACCGTGCGAATTTTATCTGCATTGCGCTCATCGACCTCTGCCGAGCTTCGCATTGGCATTCCCCGCTCGGAGCCCTAGCGTGCGTGCCCCACTTCATGCCTGTTTCCACGTCCCTGCCCATTTGGAAAATCCACGCTGACATCCTGCGCAAGCTGCGGGACGGCAATCGTTTGGTGCTCGTGGCACCGACGGGATCGGGCAAGACGACGCAGGTGCCGCAGATGCTGCTAGATGCGGGGATTGCGGGGGAGAAGATGATCGTGGTGCTGCAACCTCGGCGTGTGGCGGCTCGCACGGTGGCGACGCGGGTGGCTTGGGAGCGTGAGGGGAAGCTGGGGGCGGAGGTGGGCTATCAGATTCGGTTTGATGATCACACGAGCGTGGGGACGCGCATTTGTTTTGTCACGGAAGGTATCCTGCTGCGCTGGCTTCAGGATGATCGCACGCTGTCAAAGATCGGGGCGGTGGTGTTTGATGAGTTCCATGAGCGGAACTTGCTCAGCGATGTGACGTTGGCCTTGGTGAAGCACTTGCAGCAGACGCAGCGGCCGGATTTGGCGATGGTGGTCATGTCCGCCACGCTCGATGCGGAGCCGGTGGCGGCGTATTTGGATCAGTGCCCGATCCTCATCTCCGAAGGGCAAAGTTATCCGGTGGAGGTGGGCTATCTCGCGATGCCTGATCAGCGCCCGATCACGGTGCAGGCGGCGGAGGCGGTCGAGCACATCATCCATGACGAATCGCCGGGCGACATCCTCGTCTTCATGCCGGGGCGGGGCGAGATCAATGGCACGCTGGATGCGCTGCGTGGCTTGAGAACGCGGGAGCGCGTGGCGTGCATTCCTTTGCATGGCGAACTGGAGCCGCAGGAGCAGGATCGCGCGTTTGCGCCGAACTCGCTGCGCAAAGTCATCGTCGCCACCAACGTCGCGGAGACCAGCATCACCATCGACGGCATCCGGCATGTTGTGGACAGCGGTGTGGCCCGCGTGGCTCGTTATGATGCGGAGCGCGGCATCGGCACGCTGTTGTTGGAGCCGATCAGCCGCGCCAGTGCGGATCAGCGCAAAGGCCGCGCGGGACGCACCGCACCGGGCACTTGTCATCGCTTGTGGACGGTGTTCGGCCACAAGGACCGCGACGAGCGCAACACGCCGGAGATTCAGCGCAGTGACCTCGCCGAGGTCGTGCTGCTGCTGCACTCGCTCGGCATCCGGGAGGCCGCCACGTTTGACTGGCTCGACAAACCCGATCCGCAGGCCGTGGTGCGCGCCGAGCGCCTGCTCACCATGCTCGGGGCTTTGCTCGATGCGGACCTCACGCCCATCGGTCGTCAAATGCTGCGCCTGCCCATGCACCCGCGCTACTCACGCATGTTGATCGAGGCCAGCCAGCGCGGCTGCGTGCCCGATGCGGCCTTGTGCGCCGCTTTGGTGAGTGGTCGCGATTTGCTCGCTCGACTGGATCGCGATGATGCGCAAACCAAAGCCGCCCGCGAGATGTTCGAGGACAGCGCGGACTCCGATTTCATCACGCTGATGCGAGCCTACGACTTCGCCAAAGCAAACGGCTTCAGCTTCGAGCGCTGCCGCAGCTACGGCATCAATGCCCAGGTCGCCCGCCAGGTGGAGCAGACGTTTCAGCAAATCATGCACGCCGCCCACCAGCAGCGCCTCTACGACCGCGATGCCGCTGTTAGCCGACAAACGAACGACGAAGCCCTGCTGCGTTGTCTCATGGCCGGCTTCGTCGATCAACTCGCCAAACGTCGCGCTCCAGGCAAGCCCGAGTGCGACCTCACCGACCAACGCCAAGGCCAGCTCGTGCGCGAAAGCGTGGTGCAGGAAGCCGCCTACTTCGTCGCCGCCAATCTGCGTGAAACACCGTCGCGCCAGACCCTGCTCAGCCTCGCCACCGCCGTGCAGCCTGCGTGGATCGCCGAGATGTTTCCCCAGCATCTGAGCACCACCGTGGAGCACCTCTTCGATGCCCAAAACAAGCGCGTCGCCGCCATGAAGCTCGTACGCTATTGCGATCTCGTCATCGAGCAAAAGGCGCAGCAACGCGACCTCGATCCCGTCGCCAGCGGACGCTGCCTCGCCGAAGCCCACCGCGCCGGAGCCTTTGAGCTGCCGCTGATGGATCATCGGCTGAAGCAGTTCATCGCCCGCGTGAACCTCGTCCACACCACCCTGCCCGAACTCGAGTTCGCCCTCTTCGACGAAGCCGCCATTACCGCCAGCCTCGCCCGAGCCTTCACCGGCCTCTCCCTCGTTAAAGAAGTCCAAGCCGCGCCCCTCATCCCCGCCTTCCATCAGCATCTCGACAAAGGCCAAGTCAGTTGGCTCGACGAGCTAGCGCCCCTCACCATACCCTGGCCCAGCGGCGGCACGATCAAAGTCAGCTACGTCAACGACACCCCCGAAGCTCAAGTGAAGCTCCAGGAATGCTTCGCCCTCACAGCACACCCAACGCTCTGCGAAGGTAGGCTGCCAGTCCTCCTCAGCCTCTGCACCCCCGACGGCAAACGCCTCGCCACCACCACCGACTGGCCCGCCTTCCTCACCCGCGAATGGCCGAAGCATCGACAGGCGGTGGCTAAGAAGTTTTCGAGCGTGATGTGGCGGTAGGGATTGGGTGTGCTGCTACATGGCTGGCAGGAATCGCGTCGAGCCCGAGATCCCCGACCAGCCCTTAGCGTTTTCAGAACCGCACCACGCAGTAGCCGAAATCCATCGTCTTCCCCTCCGGCGCATCCGTCACGATTAAAGACGGAGCGAGGGTGTAGGCCTGCCGCCGCCCGTCCACCGCATCCTGTGCGGCCACGATGAGGCCAGCATTGCGCAAGGCGATGAGATGCTTCAGGGTCGCGTCGAATTTCTTGCCCGAGAGTCCGGCCACCGCCGTGGCGGTGCGCGGCTTGCCATCGGCCATCGCCAGGAGAATCCGTCGCCGCGTCCGCTCGCTCAGGGCTGCGAAAACCGTGTCCGCATCCACGGTCTTCACCGTCTGGGTCACCGTAGGGAAAGAAGCGGGAGGAGTCATCGGGGCAATGTTAAGCGAAAAAGAATCCCGTGGGCAAGTCCAGAGTCTGCCGTTTCCTCTGCACCTCTCCGTCCCGCCGGTCCGCCGCCTCGGAACCGATGAAAATGGAGCCCCATCACCGCCCTTGGGTCTCCCAACCGGAAGGAAGAGTCATCAACCGCCATGCCGGAGCCTCCTGACTGGAAGCAAAGATCATCAATCGACACCTCGGAGTCTCTCAACCGGAAGGAAGAGTCACCAATCGCCATGCCCGAGTCTCCTGACTGGAAGGACAGATCATCAATCGACACGTCGGAGTCTCCCAACCGGAAGGAAGAGTCACCAATCACCATGCCGGAGTCTCTCAACTGGAAGGGCAGATCAGCAATCGCCGTGCCGGAGTCTCCCAACCGGAAGGACAGATCAGCAATCGTCATGCCGGAGTCTCCCAAGTGGAAGGACAGATCAGCAATCGGCGATCAGGAGTCTCCTGACTGGATCAAAAGATTCTCCCGCAGCGACCGGCAGCCTCGGCACCTGGCCCCAGAAAATAGCCGGAACCGTTCCCCGCCTTCCTGCCCGACCGGAAAGTTGCGGAGGCACAGGTCAGGAGCGTGCCGTGCCCGCGCATGCTTGACGACTTGGCGGATTCCGCGTTCCAGATCTTGAGATCGTCGAAGAAGCCGTCCTTGCCCATGCCGCCGAATTCCACCTTCGACTTCATCGGGTGGGCGATGCCGGGGGACGGCAAGAAGGTCACGGCCTTGCCGTCGATGGAGGCGCGCATGACTGGCCCGAAGGCTCTCGCTGCCTCAGGATGAAGGTCGGTAGGCAGCCGCCTCCCGTGTGGAAAAGTCCAGAGGACTTGGGCACTGCCCAACTGGCTTGTCAGACGATGAATACTGAGCCCGATTTTCCCTCACTCCATAGCGGTCTTGATTGAACTCCGCCACGGCCATCGCTCCAGCCCGGCCTTGCGCGGGTTGTTCTCCATGTAGTGGATCGTGCTCGATTCATGCTCGCTGTTGCGCATGAAGGTGTCCCAGTAATCCTCCTGCCAGAACGGGCCGCGACGACCCAGCAGCTTGTTCGCGTGGGTGCTCGTGAAGCGCTTCCAGCTTTCGATGATCTCGCCCATCGGCGTGGTGGTCGTTTCAAACAGGACGTGAGCGTGATTCGGCATCACACACCACGCGATGAGCCGGTAACGCTGACCGTCGAAATGCTTGAAGGCATTGGCGGTCAGTTCGGCAAGGCGGGGATCGCGCAACCAGCACTCGCCGCGCCCGAGATCGAGGTAGGCTTCGAGCTGCGCACGGCGCTCGGTGTGGTCTTCAAGGGTGAGCAGTTGTTCCCATTCGTGGCGAAGTTCCGCTGGGAAGGCATCGGCCAAACGAAAGGTGACGAACTGAGTGAGTCCAGGCGCATCGCGATGCGGAAGATAGCCGCGTTCATGCAAGCCACGGAAACCAGCGATCTGGTCTTCGCGGGAGATGGGCTGGTATTTGCGATTGAGCGCGATGCGTTCGCGCAGACGTGGGCGATGAGGCGGGCCGTTTGACGATGCTGACGGGGATGAGTCGCTCATGTGCCGATGGAATCGGAAAGCTGAATTCAGCGCAAGGGCGAAGTGGCTGGTTCGCAGATTTTCGCTCGGAGTCCTCGGCGGTGGGGCTGGAGCGCCGCGCTCCGAGCGTGTGGCGTTGGCGGAGCGTTGAAACGGAGCGCGGCCCTCCGAGGCCGCAGCGCGCCGCTCGAAGTTTACGCGGGGAATGTGCGAGGAGGTGTCGTTCGGAGTCCTCGGCAGTGGGGCGAAGGGCTGGGCGATGGTGTGAGAAAGCTCGGAGTCGTGGTGCTAACGGAACGCTGCGGCGTCGGAGCGCCGCGCTCCGAGCGTGTGGCGCTGGCGGAGCGCTGTGAAGTGCGAGGCGTGTAAAACGGAGCGCGGCCCTCCGTGGCCGCAGCGCGTCGTTCGGAGTTTACGCGGGGAATGTGCGAGGAGGCGAAGTTCGGAGTCCTCGGCGGTGGGGCGATGGTGTGGGGAAGCTCGGAGTCGTCGTGCTTGCCGAGCGCTGCGGCGTCGGAGCGCCGCGCTCCGAGCGTGTGGCGCTTGCGGAGCGTTGCGAAGTGCGAGGCGTGTAAAACGGAGCGCGGCCCTCCGAGGCCGCAGCGCGTCGTTCGGAGTTTACGCGGAGAATGTGCGAGGAGGCGAAGTTCGGAGTTGGTGCGGGGAATGTGCGAAGAGGCGTCGTTCGGAGTCCTCGGCAGTGGGGCGAAGGGCTGGGCGATGGTGTGATGAAGCTCGGAGTCGTGGTGCTTGCGGAGCGCTGCGGCGTCGGAGCGCCGCGCTCCGAGCGTGTGGCGCTGGCGGAGCGCTGGGAAGTGCGAGGCGTGTAAAACGGAGCGCGGCCCTCCGTGGCCGCAGCGCGTCGTTCGGAGTTTACGCGGGGAATGTGCGAGGAGGCGAAGTTCGGAGTCCTCGGCGCTGGGGCGATGGACTCGGACTTGTGGGGGGTGAGGAAGAGCGGAGTCGTGGTGCCTGCGAAGCGCAGTTCTTCTACAACGCGGCTTAAACAAGTTTGAATAATCGTCGCGCTTCAAAGTGCTCAATCACACGATCTCGATTCTCCTCGAAAATCTTGGCGTCATCCTTGGCTCCGTGAATCGCTTGGCAATGTGATCATGGCAATTGAAGCTTAGGATGGGACAGGGCTTTAAGCCTTCGCGTAAACCTCCGCGCCCGCTTCCACAAACTCCTTCGACTTCTCCTCCATCCCTCGCTGGAGGGCTTCTTCTTCGGAGATGGCCTGTTCGGCGGCATACTTCCGCACGTCTTCGGTGATCTTCATGGAGCAGAAGTGGGGGCCGCACATGCTGCAGAAGTGGGCACTCTTGGCTCCGTCTTGGGGGAGGGTTTCGTCGTGGTATTCTCTCGCGGTGACGGGATCGAGGCTGAGGTTGAACTGATCTTCCCAGCGGAACTCGAATCTCGCTTTGCTGAGGGCGTTGTCGCGGTATTGGGCGCCGGGGTGGCCTTTGGCGAGGTCGGCGGCGTGGGCGGCGAGCTTATAAGTGATGACGCCGACTTTGACGTCGTCCTTGTTGGGGAGGCCGAGGTGTTCCTTGGGCGTGACATAGCAGAGCATGGCGCAGCCATACCAGCCGATCATGGCGGCGCCGATGCCGCTGGTGATGTGGTCATAGCCGGGGGCGATGTCGGTGGTGAGCGGCCCGAGGGTGTAAAAGGGGGCTTCGTGGCACCATTCGAGCTGCTTGGCCATGTTCTCTTCAATCATGTGCATGGGGACGTGGCCGGGGCCTTCGTTCATGACCTGGACGCCTTTGGCCCAGGCGCGTTTGGTGAGTTCGCCCTGGACTTCGAGTTCGCCAAACTGCGCTTTGTCATTGGCGTCGGCGATGCTGCCGGGGCGGAGGCCGTCGCCGATGCTGAAGCTGACGTCGTAGGCGGCCATGATGTCGCAGATGTCGTCCCAGTGGGTGTAGAGGAAGCTTTCCTTGTGATGGGAGAGGCACCACTTGGCCATGATGCTGCCGCCGCGGCTGACGATGCCGGTCATGCGGGAGGCGGTCATGGGGATGAAGCGCAGCAGGACGCCGGCGTGGATGGTGAAGTAATCGACGCCCTGCTCGGCCTGCTCGATGAGGGTGTCGCGGAAGAGTTCCCAGGTGAGGTCTTCGGCTTTGCCGTTCACTTTTTCGAGCGCCTGATAAATGGGCACGGTGCCGATGGGCACGGGACTGTTGCGCAGGATCCATTCGCGGGTGGCGTGGATGTTTTTTCCGGTGCTGAGATCCATCACGGTGTCGGCACCCCATTTGGTGGCCCAGCGCATCTTTTCGACTTCTTCTTCGATGCTGCTGGCGACGGCGCTGTTGCCGATGTTGGCGTTGATTTTGACCAGGAAGTTGCGCCCGATAATCATCGGCTCGACTTCGGGGTGGTTGATGTTGAGGGGGATAATGGCGCGGCCTGAGGCGACCTCTTCGCGGACGAATTCAGCGGTGATCTCGTTCGGGATGCGCTGGGGGAAGCGCTTGAAGACGCTGGGGGTGTAGTCGCTCTGGATCTGCGTGGAGCCTGCGTGCTGCTTGTTGAGGTCGTCGCGGCGGATGTCGTCTTTGAAGTCGGCGATCTGGGCGCGGCGCATGTTTTCGCGGATGGCGATGTATTCCATCTCGGGGGTGATGATGCCCTGTTTGGCATACCAAAGCTGCGTGACGGGGTGGCCAGCGCTGGCTTTCAGCGGGCGACGACGCTCACCGTTTAAGCCGGGGAATTCGACGAGGCGGTTGCGCTCGGCGGTGCTGGCGAATTCGGCGTGTTTGCCGGAGAGGTAGCCGTTGTCCTGAGGCTTCACTTCACGGCCATCGTAGGCTTGCACATCGCCACGGGCGGCGATCCAGGATTCGCGCAGGGCAGGGAGGCCTTCCTCGGATTTGCCATGGAAGGTGGGATCGCCCCAGGGGCCGCTGCAATCATAGACGCGCACGGGTTCGTTGATCTCGATGCGGCCATTGAAGGACTTCGTGGGGCTGAGGGCGATCTCGCGCATGGGCACCTGGATGTCGGGATGGATGACGCCGGGGAGATAGACGCGGGTGCTGGCGGGGAGTTGCTCGCTGGAGTGCGGCTCGAAGGAGGTGTTGGGGTCGGCGATCATGGAATTAGGAATTGAGAATTAGGAATTAAGAATGCAGAACGATATTCGCGGGGCATGGCCATCGCAGCGAATCCTCCAGATGCTTTCTCTGTGCAGAACTCCCTTCGGCGGCATGACCCGTATCAGGTTCGGAGGGTTCTTTCCAGGGTCGGAAAGTCTCAGTCCCTCGCTGCGGGACACCCCTGTCGTTGTGGTGGCGAGAATGGGGCGTGGGGCGTGGGGCGTCAATGCTAAAGAAGTCGTCTGGCTAGGCCTGCTCAGCGCCGCACTGCCGTCATGTAGCCGCGAGCGGCCACGGTGTCATGGTAGGCACCGGGTTCGAAGCCTGCGGCATCAGCCAGCGCGGCGTATTCGGCGGTGGAGTAACATTTGCCCTGGGTGCTATGCATGAGCAGGGCGGAGTACTCGGCGACGTGCAGCGGGCCAGTTTTATCGGCGTTGATGAAGGCGTCGTGAATGATGAGCAGACCACCCGCAGGCAGCGCCTCGTGGGAGCGAGCGAGCAGGGCCGCAGCCTCGGCGAAGTCCCAGTCGTGCAGGACGTTGGAGAAGAGATGCACATCGCAGCCCTGGGGCAGCCCTTCAAACATATTGCCCACGGCGACGCTGACGCGATCCGCACAGCCGCGCTCGGCGATAAGCTGCGTGCAGATGCGATCCACAGGGGCCTGATCCATGACGACGCCCGCCATGTGCGCGTGGTGCGCGACGATGCTGCACGCGTAGATGCCGGAGCCGCCACCGATGTCGAGAATGCGCGTGCGCCCAGTGAGATCGATAGCCTTCGCCAGGGCCTGGGCGAAGTAAATGCCACGGCAGTCCATCGCAGCGGTGAATCGCCGCGCGAAGTCCTCCTGCTCCATCGCTTTGTGCCAGTCGAAGGCGGCTTTGTCGCCCGACCAGCCAGCGGGTTTCCCCGTTTTGAGCACCTCGACAAAATCCCGCGCGATGGGCCGATCATGCAGCGAGTTGTAGTACGGCGCTAGGTTCCACATGGAGCTGCTGACGAGATGCTCGGCGGCCACGGCGGAGTTGTGGAAGACGCCTACGCGCTGCTCGACGAGGCCATTCGCGGCGCAGAGCGTCAGCAGCACATCGGCGGGCCGAGCGGCGAAACCGAAGTGCGCGCAGATGCCTTCCAGCGTGCTCGGATGCTCGCCGAGCCAGGTGAAGAGATCGAAGTGGACAAGGGCGGCGGTGATGAGATCCACGCCATAGAGGCCATCGCGGTAGTGGTAGATGCGAAGGGGATCGGTGGCGGGAGCGGCGGTGAGGTTGAGCATGAGAAGCGGAATATTGAGTGGCGAATGATGCGTGATGAATGGGGGACGACAAAGAAGGAATTGCTAGACCTTGCGCGGATGTTTGACACACTCTCGCGCCTTCAGCGGCTGTAACTCTAAACCACCAACAACTCCACGACCATGGGCCTCATCGACTACCTCAGCGGACAGTTCCTCGAAATCATCGAATGGACGGACGACTCTCGCGACACCCTTTCCTTTCGCTACCACGACGAAGACAAGGAAATCAAAAATGGCGCACAGCTCATCGTTCGCGAATCGCAGACGGCGCAGTTCGTTTATCTCGGTCAGTTTGGCGATACCTTCGGCGCAGGGAAGCACTCGCTCGTCACCGATAACATCCCCATTCTCTCCACGCTGAAGGGTTGGAAATACGGCTTCAACTCGCCCTTCAAAGCCGACATTTATTACCTCAACACGCGTCTCTTCACGGGCAACAAATGGGGCACCAGCAATCCCATCATGATGCGCGACGCCGACTTCGGCATCGTGCGGGTGCGTGCCTTTGGCACCTTCGACTTCCGCATCGTCGAGCCCAAGGTCTTCCTCAAGGAAGTCGCGGGCTCTGACCAAAATTTCCGCCTGGATGAATTCGCTGATACCATGCGCTCGCGCATCGTCAGCGTCTTCAGCGACGCTCTGGCTACGGCGAAGATTCCCGTGCTCGATCTGGCCACGCGATACAGCGATCTGGGCGATGCGCTGCTGCCGCTGATCAACCCTGCCGTGACGAGCAAGTATGGCATCGAGATTACCGCCTTCATTTTGGAAAACGCCAGCGTGCCGCCCGAAGTCGAGGCCGCTATCGACAAGCGCTCCAGCATGGGAGCCATCGGCAATCTGAACGACTATGTGAAATTCCAAATGGCTGAAGGTATGGCCAAGGGCGGTGGCGGGGCTGGAGGCACAGCCGCCGAGATGGCCATCGGCTTCAGCATGGCGCAGCAGATGGTGCAGCAGGGCGGGCTGACCTCGCCACCGCCGCTACCTGGTGGTGCCGCAGTGGCAGCACCGCCACCGATGCCCGGTGCCACAGCGAACCCTGAAATCCTAGCGCCTGCGCAGGTCGCGCAAATCCTCGGGGTCACCGAGGCTGACGTGATCGCGAGCATTGAGGCGGGCGATATTAAAGCGAAGAAGATTGGCTCGGCCTATCGAGTGACGAAGGCCGCGCTGGATGCCTTCCTCGCGCAGTAAGAAGGACTCTCGAAAGCGGCGTCACTGCCCACGCCTTGCGTGCGGAGTGACGCCGTTTTTTGTACCTATGCGGAACGCCAATGGCTAAATTTGCGGCTGTGTGTCGGCCACGGATTCAGTTGTCTTGCGGCTTTCGTCGTCCAACAAGGCGGGATCTTCAGGCTCGTCTTCATCGCTCGGCACCTCTTGCTCCACCTCGATCTCCCGACGCAGTCGGCGCGAGATCCACGGGCGCACGGCGAGCGGATAGATCAAGTAGCTGACAAACAAAATGGCGGGCATGACCTGCCACCACATGACGGTGGCGGCGATGGCGAAGATGGAGATGAGCACGGCATTGAACGAGCGCTGAGTGCGCCAGTTCACGCTTTTGAAGCTGGGATACTCCACCTTGCTGACCATGATGAAGGCCAGCAAAAGCATCAGCACGGCGAGCCCGTACTTCATATTGCCGATGGCTCTTTCCTTGCCCTCCCACCAGATGATGACCAGCGTGATGGATGAGATGACGCCTGCTGCGGCGGGGATCGGGCAGCCTTGGAAATTTTTGCTCGTGCTCTTCACATCCATCGCGGCGATGCAGTTGAACCGTGCGAGACGCATCGCGCCGCAGACTAAATAGATGCAGGAGATCAGCCAGCCAGCGCCGCGTGGTTGGTCGAGATCTTTTAGCACGATGTCATGCACCAGCATCGCCGGAGCCACGCCAAACGAGACAATGTCCGCCAGGGAATCCAACTCTCGGCCAAAGGGCGATTCTTGGCCCCCCATGCGGGCGACTCGGCCATCCAGCGCATCGAAGATACACGCCGTGAGAATGGCGAGGATGGCGTAGTGGTAGCGCGAAGGATCATCGTTATGCTTGCCATCAAAAATCAGCAAGATGGCCACATAGCCGCAGAGGATGTTGCCGGCTGTCATCAGCGTTGGCAGGACGGGGATCTTGGGTTCGCTATCGGACATAGTGGCGGACGGTAACGAAAATCGTGGCGATGGGTAGCAGAAGTAGTTGAGAGTTTTGAGCTGAGGGTTGAGAGCATGAGCTACGCGCTTTGCTTGGTTTCAGGCTCTCAACCCTCAATTTAAAAACCTCCACGTCCCCTTATGTCCGAACCAAAAAACATTGGCCGCTTCCGCACCTTCCTTATTCTAGGCGCACCCGGCAGTGGCAAAGGCACCCAGGGCAAGGTCATGGGCTCCATCCCGCGCTTCCACCATCTCGCCTGTGGCGATGTGTTTCGCAGCATGGACACTCGCACACCGCTGGGTCAGGAGTTCGTCCGTTACTCCAGCATGGGCCAGCTCGTGCCCGACGACCTCACCGTGCAGTTCTGGCGGGCGAACATCAATCACCGCGTCGAAGCCTACGTCTTCAAACCCGACATCGACTTCCTCATCCTCGACGGCATCCCGCGCAACGTCGAGCAAGCCCAGCTCATGGAAGCCGACATTGACGTGTTAAAGCTCTTCCACCTCTCCTGCCCCAACCGCGAGGAACTCGCCCGCCGCCTGCGCAAGCGTGCGCTGAAAGACAACCGCTACGACGACGCCAGCGAGACCGTCATTCAGCAGCGCTTCAAGACCTACGAGGCCGAGACCAAGCCCATCCTCGACCACTACACGCCTGAAAAGGTCGTGGACATCGACGCCAGCCAGAGCCCGGCGAAGGTGCTCTACGACATCCTCGGCCACATCATGGGGATGGAGATATGGAAAGAGATCGAGCGCATGCGGGTGTGATGCGGATCGCTGGGCTGGGGCGCGGGATGCAAATCGTACACCCGCCTGCCCCGATTCCACGCTTAGCATTCTTTCAGCATCGCAAAGAAAACATGGCAAAAGCTGTGGAGCATGATTTCATGGGGACTCACCCTACATCCGTCTCTCTTCTACCTTGCCCATGAATAAAATTGTTCTCGCCTACTCAGGTGGTCTCGACACCTCAGTGCTGCTCTCCTGGCTCAAAGAAACGTATCAAGCCGAAGTCGTCTGCTTCTGTGCCAACATCGGCCAGGAAGATGAACTGAAAGGCCTGGACAAAAAGGCCAAGGCCACTGGTGCCTCAAAAATCTACATCGACGATTTGCAGGAGGAGTTCGCCCGCGATTTCATTTATCCGATGATCCAGGCGAATGCCATTTATGAAGGTGAGTACTTCCTCGGCACCAGCATCGCTCGCCCCCTCATCGCCAAGCGCATGGTCGAGATCGCCGCAAAAGAAAAAGCCACCGCCATCGCCCACGGCGCGACTGGCAAAGGCAATGACCAAGTGCGCTTCGAACTGACGACTGCGGCACTAGCGCCCAACCTGGAAATCATCGCCCCGTGGCGCGATGCTCGCTTCCGTAAGCAATTCCCAGGCCGTGCCGAAATGATCGCCTACTGCGCCGAAAAGAAAATTCCCGTGCAAGCCAGCGTCAAGAAGCCCTTCTCGATGGATCGCAATCTCCTGCACATCAGCTACGAGGCCGGCATCCTCGAAGACCCTTGGTTCGACGCCTCGCACATCTCCAACAAAGACCTTTTCTCCACCATGTCCGTCTTACCCGAGGAAGCGCCAGACAAGAGTGAATACGTCGTTATCGATTTTGAAAACGGCAACTGCATCGCTGTGAATGGCAAGCTGATGAGCCCGCTGCAAGTCATGCGAATGCTCAACAAGCTCGGTGGCAAACACGGCGTAGGCCGCGTTGATATGGTGGAGAATCGCTTCGTCGGCATGAAGAGCCGAGGCGTCTATGAAACGCCGGGCGGCGCGATCCTGCACTTCGCCCACCGGCAGATGGAGAGCCTCACCATGGATCGCGAAGTGATGCACCTGCGCGACAGCCTCATCCCCAAATACAGCAGCCTCGTCTATAATGGCTTCTGGTATGCACCCGAGCGCCTCGCGCTTCAGGCCCTCATCACCGAGAGCCAGAAGAAGGTCTCCGGCAGTGTGCGCGTGAAGTTGTATAAAGGCAGCGTCACCGCCGCAGGTCGGCGTTCGCCCTTCAGCCTCTATCGCACTGACATTGCCACGATGGAAGCCGATGCCACCAACTCTTATAATCAAGACGATGCGACAGGCTTCATCCGCTTGAATGGTCTGCGCCTACGCACGGGCGCCCTGCGTGATTTGAAGAAGTAGCCGCAATGCTGAAAGGGGTTCCTGGGCAAGGCATCAAGTGGTGCCTTGTCCACATCACAGGCTTGTTAAGGTGCCCGCCTGCCGAATTTTCGATCAAGCTCAGCGTATGAAATTTGGATGAGTGTGGGTCGCCCATGCGGGCAGCAATAGGGCATCTCGCAGATGAGTAGATCGCGCAGCAACCCTCGTAACTCTGGCTCGCGCAGGTAGTCATTGGCCTTCACCGCATGGCGGCACACCGTCGTTGCGATCATATCCTCGCCGAGGCGCAGCGATGAGGAACGCGAGCTTAGCCCAGACAGCTCCTCGACGACTTCATTGAGCAAATGCAGCGGATCATCCGTCGCCATGAACGAAGGCAACGAATCAATCTTGAACGTGTTCGCGCCGAAGGCTTCGGCCTCGATACCGAGCTTCGCCAATGAGGGTAAATTGCGGCTCAGCAAGTCGTAGTCGCGGGGGCTCACATGCAGCATCAGCGGCAGCAACAGCCGCTGTGTAGGCACGCCCTCCGCTTCCATCGAGCGGCGCATTTTTTCAAATAACACACGCTCGTGTGCCGCGTGCTGATCCATCAATACCAAGCCATCCTTGCTCTCCATGAGCACATACAACTTGTTCAGCACGCCCATGATTCGGTAGTCATCCGCGCTGTCCGTGGTGCTTGGTTGGATCGTCGTCGTCGTTGGTGGTGAATGGGCGGCGGGCTCTGCTGCCAATGGACGTGTTGTTATCGTAGCAAAAGAACGTGGCGACACTTCGATCGTCGTTGGTTCAAACTCGGCCCAATCGCGTCGCAGCTTTGTCTGCTCTTGAGTCGGCAGGGCGAGACTCGCCTGCTGCTCAAAGGCAAGCGATGAACTCACCTCAGTAGAACTGCTAGCTATTCGCGGTGCTGTGGGATGCCCCTGCGGCAGCGCTCGACTTTGATTCAGTGTATCCTGGATCGCCCGTGCCACAGCCTCGCGAACGATTTGAGAATCATGAAAGCGCACCTCCTTCTTCGCCGGATGGACATTGATATCAAAGGCATGGGGATCCATGCGCAGGAATAAAAAGGTGACGGGGTACTGCCCCTTCATGAGCGTGGTATGGTAGCCCTCGCGCATCCCATAACTGATGGCGGAACTTTCAATGGGACGACCATTCAGGAACACCACTTGCATGGAGCGATTGGTGCGGCTGAAGCCTGGCCCACCAATGTATCCAGAGACCACAATGCCGAAGCGCTCGACCTCGATCACTGGCAACAAACGCTCCGCCAACTCATCACCCACAAGGCCGCGTATGCGCTCGATCACCTCCGCAGTGCCGGGCAAGTGGTACATCACTTCATCATCCTTGGTCAGAGTAAAGGCGACCTGGGGATTGGCGATAGCGTGTAGCCTGAACTGTTGTTCGACATGAGAAAACTCGGTGGTTTCGGTGCGCAAAAATTTGCGCCGCGCAGGCACATTATAGAATAGCGAGCGAGCCTCAATGCTGGTGCCATAGGCGCAGCCGCTATCTCGCACCGCGACGAGTTTTCCACCATTGACCTCGACTTCAGTGCCAGCGGAGGCTCCTGCTTCTCGCGTCTGCAAACGAAAGCGAGACACACTGGCGATGCTCGGCAGCGCTTCTCCGCGAAACCCAAACGTCTCGATCGCCGCGAGATCTTCTTTGGTGCGAATTTTGCTCGTCGCATGACGTTCGATGGACAGCAGAGCATCCTCCCGCCCCATGCCGCTGCCGTTGTCGGTGATGCGTATCAGCGACGAACCGCCGCGCTGCACGGCGACCTCAATATGCGCCGCGCCTGCATCCAGACTGTTTTCAACCAACTCACGCACGACCGCAGCGGGACGTTCGACCACTTCACCAGCGGCGACTTGGCTGGCCAAGGCATCGGAAAGAATACGTATATTTGACATGCTGAATGAATAAAAAATGCGAAGTTAGCACGTAGGTTGCTCCAGTCGTAACACAAGCTCATGTCCGCAGTCCGTTCCAACGGTTTGCAAGTTGAGCAAGTGTTTAGCACATCAGGCACTCAAGGGGCCTAGCACCTGCTTGCACTTTTCCCATGATCTTCCTCTCTCCAACAGCCATCATCCAACTCAAAGACATGCTCACCTCGGGCGATGCCACTCGTGGTCTGAGGCTGCATGTTGAGAAAGGTGGCTGCGCAGGTTGGCAGTACACGATGAAGCTGGATGTAGCGGGGCAGAATGATCAGGTCTTCCGCCAAGAGGGTGTCTCAGTGATCGTTGACGACGAAAGTCTGTCGTTTTTACGCGGCTCGCGTATCGACTATGTGGACAGTCTCAATGACACGGGCTTCAAAGTAGAGAACCCCAACGCCACCCGTAGCTGTGGCTGTGGAACATCTTTTGAGCCCAAAATCCGCTAGACTCATTTTTTTTCACAATGTTCAAGAAAACTCTTTTCAAATTTACCGTAATTTGTTAATAACAGTCGTGAATTTTGAGCGAGCTTCATAAATAATTTTTTTCTCTTTTTTGCCATGCGCATACAATTTCTCAGTGATGGATCCGAATTCCGAAGCTACGGCGGCGGAAATTTTTCAAAAACCAAAGGTGATGGTGGCATCTACTGGTGGACTATTTTTATAACTTTGCTAATGATCCTAGCTACTGCGTGCTGGCTCGGCCCAATTGTCGCTTTTGCGTACCCAGAGAAGCCTTTCAGCTATCGGTTGCTGACAAAACTACAAAAACTAGAACCCATCCGCAAGTTCTCCCCATTATCCGTTCCACACGGGAAATTCTTGGATCCAGCCGCGCTGCTCTCGACCTATTTCTACCACTCCCCCAAAGAGTTGCGTGATGCTAATGATCAACTGAAGCGTAATTACATCAAGAACTTCAAAGACCAAGACCCTGCCTATATCAGTGGTTCATTCACCGTCCTCGGCGCGCGTCCCCTCACGGCTTCTGATGTATTCACTTCAGGTTGGATCGTCGTCGCTCGCTCATCCAAAATCGAAGATGTCGATGTGGAAATAGTCTTCCCAGGCTTGGTGAGTGATACCTCGCCTTTTGAAGTTGGTAGCCCGCTCGCCCTTGATGCCAAGACGACTTTCGCTAACGTCATTCACGTCGAGAAGATCAAGCCCGACCGCCTTTCGGTGACTGTCGTGCCGATTGTTTATGAAGACCTAGCTATGAAGGGGAGCCGTGTGGCGATGAGTGCTCCACTGGCGCTCAATATGGAAGCTGCGTGGCCCATCGCTCGCGATATCAAGATCACTGCTCCTGGCGAAACCGCCGCTCCCGAATCAGAACATAAAGTAGCGTCCAAGTAATCGCAGACGTTTTCTCAAATACCCACGGCTGGCGAGGCAGAGATGCCCGCCAGCCGCTTTTTTAGCTCTGCACACAACGTTCCAAGCTCGCGCTCACTGCTTATCTTGGCCGTAGTAGGCATTGGGGCCGTGTTTTCTGGCACTGTGTTTCTCCAGAATATAACTGGGGATAGGGCCAAGTGTGGGACGTAAACTCAGCGAGCCCAGGGCGAGTTGGGCGCACATCTCAAGCGCAATGCTGTTGTTGAGAGAATCCATCGCCGTTTTCCCAAAACAGAACGGTGCATGGTGAAGCTGAAGCACGCCGGGCATCTCCAACGGGCTGAGCGCCAGTTCTCGCAAGCGCTCAACAATGGCCACCCCTGTGTAGTGCTCATAGTCAGTGGCGACCTCTTCCGGCGTTAAGGCGCGGACGATGGGCACGGTGCCATGAAAATGATCGGCATGGGTCGTGCCGAAACAGGGCAAATCGCAGCCTGCCTGTGAAAACATGGTCGCGTAGGCGCTGTGAGTGTGGGTGATACCGCCGACTTCGGCGAATTCCTGGTAGATCACCAGATGGGTCTTGGTGTCGGAGGAAGGTCGCAGTGTCCCCTCGACCACTCGTCCTTCGAGGTCGAGAACGACCATATCCTCTGGGCGCAGTGCATCATAGGCCACGCCACTTGGCTTGATGCACCAGAGACCCTTGGCGCGGTCGATACCGCTCACGTTGCCCCAGGTGAGTTTCACCAGGCCGCTGCCCACGAGATCGCGATTCGCAGCGCAGACTTCTTCCTTCAAATTCATCATCATGGTGAACCGATAGGAGCAGCGAATCTAGCCCTGCCAAGCGTCATTCTTCACGGGGCATAAATAGGCCAAGCCGTCAGAAATTAATTAATTGTTATAATTTATGATTTCCATATAAAAACCTCATCTTTGCATGTCACTTGCAGCCCTCATCACACCCATCGAATCCCAGGCCAAGCATTCTGCTCTGCCTCGATGGCTGTTGTTATCCCGAGTGGCACGGTTTTGCACAGCTCTTTTTATTATAGGGCTTCCAGTGATCTATTGCCTCGGAGTTGTTGGCTTGTCTTGGCTGGCCGCTTGGCATATTCATTTGTCGCTTCACGCTTTGCATTTGGGTAGTGACATGGCCTTGAGTGACATCTGGTTATTATTAAAATTAATAGCAGAGGGCGGCGGAGCGGTTTTGCTGATGCGGCAGCTTTTGCCACGCCACGATCCCCCACGGCATCCATTGCGTTGATGATGAGCGACCAAGTCGAGCTATCCAAAGCGCTCGCTTTCATCTGCGAAAAGCTGCGGGCTCCCTTGCCTCGTGAAATCATCGCCGACACTGGGTGTGATTTTCGCGCTGACTTCCGCCAGTTCAGCGATGTAATTTTCGGGCGGTGCCTTCGCTTGCGGATAGGCATGTCGGCCACTGTTGGCCTGTCGGCAGAGCAGTTTTTGGGACTGCTAGCACACGAGTTCGCCTTTTATTCCAGAGGCAGTGGCACCATCTCGTCGTGGGTCATTCGCCATGTCCATGAGTGGTTCGAGTTGCGTATTCAGCACGACCCTTGGCTGGATATTTTGCGGGAACGAAGGTTGACGGGAGGCTTCACCAAAAAGGTTTTTTTCTCTCTGGCTTGGTTTGTGGTGTGGCTATCGCTACTCCCCCTGCGCCTCTTGTATGCTCTTTGTCGTCTCGTAAGCGCCTCGGTGATGCAGGAGATGGTGCTCGATGCTGATACCTGCGCGGCGAACTTAATTGGCTCGGACGCCTATGCCCAGGCTCTGCATCATCATGCTCTTTCTTTGGCTCACTGGACGCGTCATATCATGGATAGTTTGGAAGGGGTGTTACGCCAGTTTGAGGGCAAGTTGGAGACGCGTCTCGCCTGCTCGCTGGAGCTACTGTGGCGAGCCGAGCCAGCCAGCCTTCCCTCACGGCTCGTCGAAGTCCGCACCACGCTGCCTCACTGTATGCTTATTTATGAGGGCCTGGGCATGCAGCTCCCTCTTTTGCGCGAACTCATGACGCACTTCAGCGCCTTCCAGGCTCTCGGTGCCGCCGTGGCCACCGTGGTGGATTCTGCAAGCTATTACACCACCTTGCAAAAGTCCCTCCCCTCCGTGACCAACCTTGTGAATGAAATACTTCAGTGTTTGGAGGCCACACCCTACCCCTTCAAGACCAACTGGGGTGACCAGGGCATCACGCTAGCTCAGTACCTATCGCCCCATGCCAGCCTCGACGAAATAGCGTCTCCTGACAGCGGCCACTCACCGATGGATCGACGCTTGCTGGCGCAAAAACAAAGCAAGCGACTCAGCGAAGTCGTTGCCCCTTTCATCGACCGCTACCTCGGCCTTTACCACCAGTCCTTCGCCTGGGTGGCAAAGGCAGCCGACATGGCGGAATGGCAATTCATCAGACCTCCTTCGCCCAAAACGAATCGAAAAACCCACAACATCCAGGTTCAAACAAGCGCTCTAGCACCACCTCCCAAATCCAGCCATGACCCTAAACTCGCCTACGGTGAAAAGACCCGCGCCTATGCCTGAACGCTGCAATTCAGCGAGAGGCAACTAGCCGAAGTAGCCCTCCCTTCAAACCCAGAGATCGGGGGGTGAAATACCAGCTCAATTTACCGCCTGGGCGCAAAGACAAGCATTGAGTTGGCCGCCTTTTAGCTCCACCTTCTCGCTCATCAGATGATCCTTCTCCAGCCACTCAACCCTCCTTCCAGCGGGCCCGTTGTTATGCCAGTGGCCCCATCGCGCCCGCGCACCGCGCAGCCCATTACCAAGCCAGCCCCACCCCTACCCGAGCCACCATGGCATGTCATTCTCATCAATGATGACGACCACTCCTATGAATACGTTATCGAGATGATTGAAACCATCTTCGGCCTCCCCAAGGAGCGCTGTTTTCAGATCGCCAAGGATGTCGATGAAAATGGCCGCGTCATCGTCGTCACCGTCCACAAAGAACTCGCCGAACTCCGCTGCGACCAAATCCAGGAATACGGCCCTGACCCCCGAATCAAAGAATGCCTCGGCTCCATGAGCGCCGAAATGGAACCCGCCGCTTAAAGAACATCGAACATCCAACTTTGAACGTTCAAGATCGAACTTAAAACGGCATCAGGCAACAGACTGCTGCCAACACTTCACGACCTTCTTTCGGTCTTCTCACCTCCTCCTTCCCCATTCGATGTTGGACGTTCGATGTTCAATGTTCGATGTTCCCCCCCCCGCCATGCTCCTCATCATCGACAACTACGACTCCTTCACCTACAACCTCGTCCAATACTTTGGCGAGATGGGAGCGGACATGCAAATCCGGCGCAACGACCAAATCACACCTGACGAAATCGCCAAGCTCCAGCCCAGCCACATCTGCATCTCGCCAGGTCCCTGCACCCCGAAGGAAGCTGGCATCAGCACCACCGTGATCGAGCGCTTCGGCTCTACCACCCCCATCCTCGGCGTCTGCCTCGGCCACCAGTGCATCGGCCATGTCTTCGGTGGCGATGTCGTCCGTGCAGACCGGCTCATGCATGGCAAAACCTCCCTCATCAAGCACACGGGCACCTCCGTTTTCACAGGCCTCCCAGACCCCTTCGTCGCCACTCGCTACCACTCGCTCCTGGTCAAACGAGCAACGCTCCCCGAGTGCCTCGAAATCACAGCCGTTGCATCTGATGACGAAAGTGAGATCATGGGCCTACGGCATCGCGAGCACCCCATACACGGGGTTCAATTCCACCCTGAATCCATCCTCACGCATGAAGGAAAACGCCTGCTCAAAAATTTTCTGGAACTTGCTCGCTAACACTCAATTATTTTCCATAGTCTCAGCAAGCTGAGACGAAACCATCTTCCCAAAATGTCACGACTTTCTGCCATCCGCGACGCCCTCGCGCAGTCACCACAGAACTCCTCGCTGCTCCTCCTTTATGGGCACGCTTGCTTGGAAGAACTGCTCCTCGAAGAAGCTCGCGATGCCTTCGACCGCGTCCTCGTCCAGGATCGCGACAACGCCGACGCCCAGCTAGGCGTCGCCCGCGTTCTCTTCATGATGAGTGATCCCTCCGGAGCCGCCGTCCGTGCCGAGCGCGTCCTCTTAAAAGATCCCAACCACGCCGCGGCCCACCTCCTGCTCAGTCGCGTCTTCCTCAGCGAGGGCGACCGCAAAAAAGCCATCGAACACTTTGAAAAAGCCGCCCGCAGCGACGGTGCCATCCTCGATCCTGCCCTCGAACGCGAGTTGGGCCGCACCGCCAACGACGTGCGCAAAGCCTCCAACCCGCCCCCGTTCTCGGACACCAACTACATGGGCGAGCCTTTCTCCTCGGGCGACATGCCCGTGGATAGCTACGGCGATGAACCCTTCATCGACGACGGTGCTGATGACTGGCGGCCCGAGACTTTCTTCGCCCCAGGCGACCCCGAGCGCGGCAAAGTCACCTTTGAAGCCGTCGGTGGAATGGAAGAGCTGAAGGAAGAAATTCGCCTCAAGATCATCTACCCCCTCCAGCACCCCGACCTCTACAAAGCCTACGGGCGCAAGGCAGGCGGCGGCATCCTCATCTTTGGCCCACCCGGCTGTGGCAAGACCCTCATGCTCCGCGCCATCGCGGGCGAAGTCGGTTGCAACTACTTCGCCATCGGTCTGCACGAAATTTTCGACCCCTACTTCGGCAGCAGCGAGCGCAACCTCCACCAAGTCTTCGAGACCGCCCGCGCCAATGCCCCCTGCGTGCTCGTCTTTGACGAACTCGACAGCCTCGCGGTGGATCGCCGCAACGTCCGCGAAAGCCAAGTGCGGAACCTCGTGAATCAGTTCCTTTTTGAACTTGATGGCCTGCGCGCCGACAATGCCAGCATCCTCGTCATCGGAGCCACCAATGCCCCGTGGCAGCTCGACCCCGCCTTCCGCCGCCCAGGCCGTTTCGACCAGACTATCTTCGTCGCGCCGCCCGACCGGCCCGCCCGCGCCGAGATCATCGAGCTTCAGGCCAAAGACAAGCCCATCACCCAGCTCGACACCGACGAAATCGCCATCGCCACCAAAGGCTTCACGGGAGCCGATTTGAAGTGGGTCTTCGACCGCGCCGCCGAGCTAGCCCTGTCAGAAGCCCTGCATTCAGGCCGACCCGTGCCCATCACTATGGATCTCATCCTGCAAGTCGTCGCCTCCCATCAGCCCTCCACTCGCGAATGGTTCGAAGGCATGAGGCCCCACGTCACTGAAGCCGGAGCCGCGCAAGACAGCGCCTACAACGAAGTGCGTAAGTTCCTCAGCGCCACCTCTTCGATTGAGCGGTAACAGCGCTCCTTTGTGCGCTTGGGAAAAATTTAGTGCTTCAGCTATTCTAGGGCACATCCGGAAACTCAAAAACCGCCTCTAAACTTGATCAAAGAGTGGCGCGGAGCCGGAAGATGAGGCAAGCAGGAGCGTGGCAAGTTTCATCCCCTTCGGCAACCCAGGACTCTTTGATGAGTTCGTTCAAACCCT
>JANOAR010000053.1:0-10605 GCA_031411235.1 Verrucomicrobiota bacterium
TTAAACCCGAACGCCGCGATTCAGCGGTGGCTAGCTTTGCCAAGGCTTGAGTCTCAGGCGGTTTGGCGATGGCGGGACTGTATTGGAAAATACCGAGCCCGCCGTCGCCGAACCGCATCAAGCCAAGGATTGGTGATGATAGTCGCCGATCAATCGCGGTGTTCGGGTTAAAGCTGGAGTGGCCAGTCGGCATCTGGGAACGCTCGGCCCAAGGTGATGAATAGCCCCGTTAGAGTCGAGGCTTTAGCAGATCCCTCCTAGCCATTCACGGACAAGGCGGGAATAAAAATTATTATTTATGGAAATTATATCACAAGTAGGCAATACTTGTTAAATATCTTTGTTTCGGAAACAGCAACCTTTCCAAACTCTAATACAGCCATCTCCCCCTGCATCACCGCATGAGCCCCTCTTCACCTACTTCGCCATTCTGGCGTTCTCTGCCGCGAAGCATGGTTCTCGCAGTTCTCGGTTGTCTCTCGACTTCAGCCTTTTCTGCCACCTCCTCAGCCATCGTCGGCTTCTATGAAGTGGCAGTCCCCACGGGAAACTCAGCCTGGGTTTGTGGCCTCGTCACGGCGGATAGCTACCAAGGCGCGGCAGTGACGGTAACAGCCGATACCGATGGCAAGGCGCTCATTGCCTTCACCTCGCCAGGGTGGACGGCCAGCGCCTTCAGCCTCCACTACGCCGAGCCCCAGTCGGGCACTTGCCAGGGACTGGCCATCGACATTCTCTCTAACACCACCGACATGCTGAAGCTCGATACAACCCCAGCTGCGGCGGGCCTCACCAGCGGCATGGTCTTCATCGTGCGCAAGCATAACACCCTCGCGGGTATGATGCCCACGGGCGGCGGCTTCTCGCCCTTCGATGATAGTTTGAGCCTCTTCAGCAGCACGGGCCAGCAGACCAGCTACTTCTGGAACAGCAGCAACAGCACCTGGATCAATGCGCTCGGCACCAACTCGAACAACACCATCGTGCGCCCTGGGCAAGGCTTTGTGATCCTCGCCAGTGCGGCTATCAATGTGGTGCTGGGGCGTGGCGAAGTGTGCTACATCAAGACCGGGCCGACCAAAATCCGCGCCAATGCCAACGTGCCTAACCTCACCGGGGCACTGAATCCCCTCGGCGCTACGACCACGCTCGGCGCACTGGGCATTGTCCCCAATCTCGATTCCTTCGAGGACTCCGTCGTCACCCTCACCGCTGGCAGCCTCGCCCAAGGCGGCACCTTCCTCACCAACGGCAGCACCTTCATCAACGGCCTCGGCGCGAATGCGAATAACACCTCGCTGCCTACGGGTGCGAGCGTCGTCATCAACGTCAACGCCGCGAAGAATGTCAGCTTCACCCCTGTCACCGTTTCGCCCTAGTCCTGCCAGCGATTCCTTCCCTTTCCCTACTTCATCACGATGAAAAATTTGGCCCTCATCCTTAGCCTTGCCTGGGCCACTGTCGGCAGTGCCATCGCTGGCAGTGTGACGCTCAGCACCGCCACAGGCAGCCGTTTCACCACCTCGGCTGGCGCGGCGCTACCCGCTGGTGCCATCGCTCGTATTGGCAGCTTTAATTTGTCCGATGCAGCGCTGGCCAGCACCAGTGACTACGCCTTGCTGAATGCTGCGTTCAAACCCCTTGCCGAGGGCTTCGCCAGCTCGGGAACCACCTCGCAAACCAACGGCGCTGGCACACATCTCTGCGTTAATGGCTTCCCCAGCACCGGGCATATTTTCGGCACCGTCAGTGGCATCAGCTCGAGTTACCTCGCCACAGGCACCCAGCTCTATGTATGGGTCTTCGATGCCAGCACCGCTAGCAGTGCCTCGCAGTGGGGTATTTTTAAAGCCAGCACCTGGCAGGTTCCGCCGGAGTTGGGGGCGCAGACCTTGGCGACGAGTGGCACGGTGACGGCGCTCCAGGGTAGCATCGCCAGTGGCCAACTGCGGCTCGCCACGCCTGTGAGTACCTTTGGCAACTGGGACATGAAGCACTTCGCCGGTAACGCCCCAGCGAGTGTCACCGCCTTCGATGCCGACCCCGATAACGATGGTCTGCACAACCTCGCGGAATACGCCTGGCAGCTCAATCCCTCCACGCGCAGCACCGGACGCACCACACTCGTCAGTGGTGTAGGGGGGGCGACCTTCACCTTCAAAACGCCGAAGCATCTCCCCGATGTCGCCGTCACTGCCGAGTGCTCCAGCGATCTACAAACCTGGTCCACAGCGACCAGCAGCATCACCGCCAGCGATGAAGATTTCGATACCCGCACCAGCACCGTTGCCCCCGGCGACGCACGCTGCTTCTGGCGGGTACGCTTCAGCGCCGTGCCCTAGCCACAGCCAGTCACCGCGAATCATTCACCCTTTTCCACCTTTATGAACCCACGAGCCCTACTCCTCCATCTCGTCAGCGCTGTGGCGCTACTAGCCAGTGCCGCTCATGCCGCCACCGTCTCCGTCACCGTCAATACCAATGGGGCCAGCTACACCACCAGCGATGGCAGCCTGCTCCCGGCGGGCTGCGTCGTGCGTGTCGGCATCTTCGACACCAGTTCGCCCGCCAATATCGCCACCATCCAGACGAGCAATAATTTCCTCGATCTCAACGCCCTCTTCACCCCACTGGCCGAGGGTTTGCCCGGTGCAGGCACCATCTCTGAATTCGGCACCACGGGGAACAACATCATCACCAACTACAACCCTGCGGTTGGCGGCATGGAAGTCTTTGGCCAGATCACTGGCATCGAGTCCACCTACTGCACCGCAGGCACTCAGCTCTACACCTGGGTCTTCAACAACGCCGACCCGCTGCTGGCCACCGAGTGGGGCGTCTTCACCGCAAGCACAGGCTGGAATTTCCCCGCCGCCCTCGGCTCCGAAACACTCGCGACCAAGGAAATCACCGACGTCCTGCGTGGCATCAGTGTGGGTGCGGTCAACCTCAGCAGCAGCCAGCTCCAGCTCAGCCCCATCGTCTCCCCCGTGCCCGAGCCCAGCGGCGCGATGCTCATCGCCATCATCAGCTTCGGCGTGGTGCTGCGCCGCGCACGCCGCCAGATGGCCTAGCCGTTGAAACTCTCGCCCTCGCAGCGGTCAATACCCGTAGCCGCAGCCAGGTCTCAGATCTCTTTTTCAATCTCAACCTCGCCATGTGGAAAGCCTTCTCCAAGCCCCTCCTCACCTTCATTCTCTGCCTCCTCGCAGCCAGCGCCGCGACCGCCCAGGCTCAGCAGAGTGCCGCGCGGCAGTGGAATGAAGAACTGCTCTCCGCCATCCGCCGCAACGTGCCGAATCCCCCGGCCCACGCGCGTAATTTACACCACGTCGCCACCGCCATGTTCGATGCCTGGGCCGCGTACGACACCACCGCCGTCGGCTATCTTTACAACGAAAAAGTCTCCCCACTCCCCAGCACTGCCACAGCCATCGAGGCGGCACGCGCCGAGTCCATCAGCTACGCCGCCTACCGCGTGCTGCGCAGCCGTTTCGCCACCGGCAATGGAGCCGCCACCTCCCTCGCCAGCTTTGATGCACGGCTGACGACCCTCGGCTACTCCACCGCCACAGGCCAGGCCGCCATCACCAATGGCACCACCCCGGCGGAAGTCGGCAAGCGCATCGGCCAGGCCGTGCTCACCTGGGGTGCGCAGGATGGCTTTTCGCTAATCACCTACCCGCAGGCCTACAACTCAGCGGTCAATCCCAACTTGGCCTTGCCCCTCAGCGTGCTGGGGCAGAACTTGAATTTCCAAACCAACATGCCCCTTGGTTTCGGCCTCCCCGCTGGCACCAACCCCAACCTCTGGCAGCCGCTCGATCTCACCACCAGCGTCACCCAGAACGGCATCCCCATCCCCGGTGGGCCGCAAACCTTCGTCGGCGTACAATCCCTGGCCACCATGCCCTTCAGCCTCACCCGCACGGATACCACCAAGCCCTGGCTCGATCCCTTCGGTGGCCCCTCCCGCCTCAGCACCCCAGGCAATCCCAGCGCCTCCGATGCCGCCTACAAAGACAACTTCATGGACGTGCTGCGCAAGGGGGCCGTGCTCAACGACGACACCCTCATCGACATCTCCCCTGGCTCCATCGGTAACAACCCCCTCGGCGCAGACACCGGCATGGGCCGCGCCACCAACCCCGTCACCGGCCTGCCCTACGCGGTCAACCCGGTCAAGCGCGGTGACTTCGCCCGTGTCCTCGCTGAATTTTGGGCCGACGGCCCCAACTCCGAAACCCCGCCCGGCCACTGGCACGTCCTCGCCAATCAAGTCGCCGACAACCCGCTCACCGTGAAAAAAATCGGCGGCACTGGCCCCACCGTGAACGACCTCGAATGGGACGTGAAGGCCTACCTCGCGCTCTCCGGTGCCACGCATGACGCCTCCTGCGCCGCATGGGCGCTTAAACGCTACTACTCCGGCACCCGCCCCATCACCGCCATCCGCTACATGGCCAGCAAAGGCCAGTCCTCCAGCAATGTACTCCCCAGCTACCACTCCGAAGGCCTGCCCCTCGAAACGGGCGTCGTCGAACTCATCACCACCGCCTCCGCCGCCGTCGGCCAGCGCCACGAGCAAGTCTGGGATGTCGCCTATAACAGCTACCAGCCCGGCACCAGCTACATCGACCAAGTCGTCGTCTATGCCTGGCCTGGTGAGCACCCCAGCAACGCCGCCGCTCCCGCCATCGCCGCCAACCAGAGTCTCGTCCGCTGGATGCTTGCCAAAGACTGGCTCCCCTTCCAGCGCAAGACCTTCAACACCCCCGCCTTCCCAGGCTACGTCTCCGGCCACAGCACCTTTTCCCGCTCTGCTGCCGAAGTCCTCACCCTCCTTACCGGCAGCGCCAACTTCCCCGGCGGCTTCGGCCACCACACCTACGCCGCCAATTCCATGCAGATCGACCACGGCCCCAGCGCCAACGTTGATCTCCAGTGGACGACCTATTACGACGCTGCCGATCAGGCCGGGCAGTCCCGTCGCTACGGCGGCATCCACCCCTATGAGGACGACTACCATGGCCGCACCATCGGCTCCCAGGCAGGCATCTCCGCCTACACGCTCGCCGAGAAATTCTGGACGGGCAGCATTCAGACCACCTCCACCCAGCCCAGCGTCATCGTCCAAGCCAACGGCAGCGCTCTCATTACCTGGCCCGCCACCATCGGCCTGCATCAGAAAGTGCAGCGCAGCAGCAACTTCAGCACCTACACCGACATCGGCCCCAACCCCTACGCCTACACCACCAGCGGCAGTTACACCGACAGCACCTACACCCCCGGCAGCGTCTATCGCATCCTCCAGACCCAGCCCACCGCCGCCCGCACCTGGAGCGAGCAAATCCTCGCCGCCATCCGCATCGACAAGCCCAACCCACCCGTCCACGCCCGCAATCTCTTCCACCTCGGCACCGTCATCTACGACTGCTGGGCCGCCTACGACACCACCGCCATCGGCTACATCCACCACGAGCGCGCCACCGCCAGCGACCTCCCCTCTGCGCGAAAAGAAGCCATCAGCTACGCCTCCTACCGCCTGCTAAAAAGCCGCTACGCAGGCAGCACCAACGCCGCCACCACC
This sequence comes from Verrucomicrobiota bacterium, assembly GCA_031411235.1. Classification (GTDB taxonomy): domain Bacteria; phylum Verrucomicrobiota; class Verrucomicrobiia; order Verrucomicrobiales; family Verrucomicrobiaceae; genus JANOAR01. The sequence goes on from JANOAR010000053.1 coordinate 5,591, forward strand.
ATGGCCGCCCTCGACGCCAAACTGCTCGCCCTCGGATACGACAGCGCCATCACCAGCACCGCTGGCACCGCCCCCGCCAACGTCGGCAATCGCATCGCCGCCGCCATCATGACCTGGGGCCTCGCCGACGGTTCCAACCAAGCCGGAGCCTACGCCGACCCCAGCTATACCAACCCCCAGCCGCCCATGGTCGTCCTCCAGGGCGGCATCGTCCGAGGCTACGGCATCCCCGCCAACACCAACCCCAACCTCTGGCAACCCCTCGCCTTCGACGCCGCCTTCACCCAGAACGGCATCGCCGCCGACCTCATCCAAAAATACGTCGGCCTCACCTGGCTCAATACCCTCCCCTTCGCCCACACCCGCACCGACAACACCAAGCCCTGGATCGACACCGGCGGCCCCTCCATGCTCCACACCGCCGCTACCGCCCCCACGCCCCAGCAAGCCGCCAGCGACGCCAATTACAAAGCTGGCGTCCTCGACATCCTCCGCGCCAGTAGCCGACTCAACAGCACCGCCACCATCGACATCTCCCCCGCCGCCTTTGGCAACAACCCCCTTGGCACCGACAACGGCACAGGACGCCCCCTCAACCCCATCACCGGCCAGCCCTACCCCGCCAACATCGTCCCCGTGGGCGACTTCTCCCGAGTCCTCTCCGAAGTCTGGGCCGACGGCCCCAACTCCGAGACCCCACCCGGCCACTGGCACGTCATCGCCAACAGAGTTGCCGACAAACTCACCGCCAAGCGCATCGGCGGCACTGGCCCCATCGTTGACGACCTCGAATGGGATGCCAAAACCTACTTCGCCATCAGCACCGCCACCCACGACGCCGCCTGCGCCGCCTGGAGCCTCAAGCGCTACTACCAAGGCGTCCGCCCCATCACCGCCGTCCGCCACATGGCCACCATGGGCCAGAGCACCGTCCCCAACGGCACCCATTATAGCCCGCAAGGCTTGCCCCTCGAATACGGCGTCGTCGAAGTCGCCACCGACGAAACCCTCGCCAACGGCGGACGCCACAATGCCGCCCTCAACGCGATCCCTGGCGACATCGTCGTCTATGGTTGGCCCGGCGAACCCACCGACCCCGCGACACAAACCAGCCCCGTCCGTTGGATGCGCGGCATGGACTGGGTGCCCTACACCCGCAAGACCTTCAACACCCCCGCCTTCCCCGGCTACGTCTCCGGCCACAGCACCTTCTCCCGCGCCGCCGCCGAAGTCCTCACCGCCATCACCGGCACCCCCTACTTCCCCGATGGCCTGGAAACCTTCACCGCAGAAGCCAGCAGCTACCTCATCTTCGAGCGCGGCCCCACCGCCACCCTCACCCTCCAGTGGGCCACCTACTACGACGCCGCCGACCACGCTGGCATCTCTCGTCGCCTCGGCGGCATCCATGTCCCTGAAGACGACTACGCAGGTCGCATCGCAGGCTCCCAGTCTGGCCTCCAAGCCTGGGCACTCGCCAAAAAATACTGGGAAGGCAACATCGCTACCGACACCGTCATCCCCGCCATCACCTACCAGAGCAACGGCAGCGCGATCATGACCACCCGCACCCAGCGAGGCCTCTACTACACCGTGCAAAGCACCACCAACCTCACCACCTGGACAGACCTCGTCCCCAGAGCCCGCGCCACAGGCACCACCCTCACCTACACCGACCCCAATCCCAGCAGCCCCCGGAAATTCTACCGCGTCCTCTGGGAGCCCGCTGCGCAATGATGTAGGCGTGGGCACAAAGGCGCGTTCGGCAGAACGCGGGCTTTTCGTCACGGCGCGATCATTGCTTTTCACAAAACGTAAGGATGCGAGGTAGATCATTCGGGCACCGACGCAGCCGCGAGTTGTCAAGTCATGGCCTCACGCGCAGAGTTGCCGCCCATGTCGCCACGCTTTGCCACGCTTGCTCCACCGATTCACACCGGCCTCAGTTCCGTGGTGCGTGCCTGGGATCACGAGACCCAGCGCGAGGTCGCGCTAAAGCGCCCGCTCAGTAGCGAAGCCAGCAGCCTCGTGCGTCTGCGGCACGAGGCCCATGTCTTGCACAGCGTGCGGCATCCCCACCTCGTGCAATGGGTGGCCACTGGCGAAGACGTGAGCGGCCCCTTCCTCGCCACAGTATGGCATCCCGGCATCTCGCTAGAGCAGTGGATCGACACCGCCCCCCGCACAGCCACGTCACCACCACTGGCCGATGCCACCGCCTTCGCCCTTCTTTTCACCCCCATCCTCCAAGCACTGCAAGCCCTACACGCCGCCGGATTCGCCCACGCAGACCTCACCCCAGCGAACGTGCTACTGGTCGCAGAGCCGAACTTACAGCCCAGCAGCCTTTGCCTCATCGACCTGGGCAATGCCGCCCCAGACGACGCCCCCCGTGAACCAAGTGCGAGCATTCAACGCCCAGTCCACGGCTCCATTTTCAGCATGGCTCCCGAGCTATTCGATGGGCACAAGCCCGATGTTTTGAGCGATCTCTATGCGCTCGGCGTCATGGCCTACTTCGCCCTCGCAGGCCAACTCCCCTACCAGGGCGAGACCCAGCCCCAAGTCATCGCCGCCCACGGTCGCCACTGGCGCACACCCCTCGAAGCCCTGCGCCCCGACCTCCCCACAACTCTAGTCCAATGGATCGAGTCTCTAATGGCCAGAAACCGCACAGACCGCCCCCCCAGCGCCCTCGCAGCCCTCGCCAGCATCATTCATCATTCATAACTCATCATTCCCCCCCTTTCCCATGCCTCGTTTCAAACCTCCCGGTCAATGCCCCAACTGTGGTGAATGGGTGCCTCGTGGTGCTGTCGCGTGCAACGACTGTGGCTCATGCGCCAAGTCAGGCTGGAATGCCGATACCGACTATGATGGGCTCGATCTGCCCAGCGATGATGACTTCGATTACGATGACTTCATGGAGCGCGAGTTTGGCTCCCCCGCCAGCAAGGTCGGCATGAGCAAGCTCTGGTGGTGGGTCGCCATCGCCCTGCTCCTCGCTTTCCTTTACTCTGCGATGCATTGAATAACCCGAACGCCGCGTTTCAGCGAGGGTTAGCTTCGGCAAAGCCCGAGTCTCAGGCGGTTTGGCGACGGCGGGACTGCATTGATAAATGCTGAGCCCGCCGTCGCCAAGCCGCATCAGGCCGGGGTTTGTTGAAGATAGCCCTCGATCAAATGCGGCGTTCGGGATTACTCGACATGGCAGCACTTGTAGTCGGCTCATTTTTAGCTGAGGCAGAGGCATGAAAGTCATCGTCCTCGTCAGTGGTGGTATGGACTCCGTCGCGGCCCTATACGCAGCTCGCGCCGAGCATGAAGTCATCGCCGTGCTCAGCTTCCACTACGGAGCCAAGCACAACGACTGCGAGCTGCCCTTTGCCCGTCATCATGCGGAAAAACTCGGCCTACCGCAGACGACCCTCTCGCTCGGTTTCATCGGCGAAACCTTTGAGTCAGATCTGCTGAAAAACGGCGGCGACATCCCCGATGGCCACTACGAGGAGCAGAGCATGAAGCGCACCGTCGTGCCCTTCCGCAACGGCATCATGCTCGCTGTCGCCGCAGGTTTTGCCGAAAGCCTAGGAGCCGAGGGCGTCGTCATCGCCGCCCACTCCGGCGACCACGCCATCTACCCCGACTGCCGCGAAAACTTCATGCAAGCCATGGGCGATGCCATCCGCCTCGGCACCTACGCCGAGGTGCAGGTGCTGCGCCCCTTCATCGCCATGAGCAAGGCCGAAATCGCCGCGCATGGCCATGCCCTAGGCGTGGACTTTGCCCAGACCTGGTCCTGCTACAAAGGCGGCACCATTCATTGCGGCACCTGCGGCACCTGCGTCGAGCGCCGCGAGGCCTTCCAGCTAGCAGGCCTAGCCGACCCAACACGCTACCTTGCCACGGATGCCCTGCCGGAGAAGCCTCAGCCGTGTGCTTGTTAAACCGCCACCCACACAGCACCCTTCCGTGAAGGCTGCCACTCGTAAGTCTCATGAGCACATAGCCCTGTGCCATGACACAAAAGAACCATACAAGCATCGCTTTGTGCTGCCGTGAGAGTCATCGAATCAAATTTTTTAACGGTGATGCTTGTTTTTTCTTGTCCAAACCAAATGGATTCTATAAATGATTAGTGATGCGAGCCACCGCCCATAAAATCATGAATTGCACCGCCCCAGTGTCGGCATTCGGCATTCGGCATTCGGCATTCGGCATTCGGCATTCGGCATTCGGCATTCGGCATTCGGCATTCGGCATTCGGCATTTAAGCTGCTCCACAGCGATTCACGGGAAATTGCAAGCCCGCAGCGTCCCTCAAATGGGGAGCACCGTAGGCGCAACGCCGCCCTCAGCAGGCAACACACCAGCCTGCACCACGTACAACGTCGGCTTGCGCCTCGTGCGACATCGCTCTGCACCACTGCCACATCGACTTGCACCTTGTACAGCCACGCCTGCGCCTTGTGCGACATCGACTTGCACCGCGCGCCACATCGGCCTGCACCCTCTGCCACATTCACTTGCACCTTGTGCAGCCACGCCTGCACCCCTGCCACATTCACCCGCATCGCAGCCACCACCCCCCGCACCCGTTCCTACATCCACCTGCGCCCCTGCTAAACCAGCCCGCGCCTCCATCCTGCTCCTGTAAATCCTGTCATCCCCTCAGCCCACAGTCCTTGCCAACCCGCCTGTCTCCCCACCCTCCGTCCCTTATCCCTTCAACCTTTCCCCTTATCCCTTCCCCACCATGAACGACCGCCAATTCTCCGTCTTCAGCGCCCTCCAACGAGTCCAAGCCTTCGGCCAAGCCCACGCCACCGACTTCCCCGCAGGTAGCCGGGGAGCCAGCGCCCTCGCCAGCATCGGCACCGCCGTTGCCGGGTTGAAAGACGCCAGCGCCCAGCCCGGCAGCAGTGCCAGCCCCGCGACCGAGCAGAAGTCCGACCTCATCGACAGCCTGCGCGACGACTTAAAAGCCATCGCCCGCACCGCTCGCGCCATCGAAG
>JANOAR010000054.1:0-8918 GCA_031411235.1 Verrucomicrobiota bacterium
GGACGGCACCGAGCCCAATCTGCCCAACGTTGATGTGCTCATCACCGACGCCAACGGCACACCTCAGACCGTCACCACCAACGCATCCGGCAACTGGACAGCCAGCGTCCCCCCCGGCAGTACCATCGCCAACGTCGATGAAACCGATCCACAGTTCCCCGCTGGCAGCACGCGTACCCAAGGCACCGACCCCACCACGACTACAGCCGTCGCAGGCGTGAGTACCGATGGCGGCACCGATGGCTATTACATCCCCGCCACCCTCACTGGCCATCTCTACATCGACAGCAACGGCAACGGCACCCAGGACGGCACCGAGCCCAATCTGCCCAACGTTGATGTCCTTATCACCGACGCCAACGGCACCACAAAGAAAGTCACCACCAAAGCAACCTGAAACAGCACAGCCAGCGGCCCACCCGGCAGCACCACGGCCAATGTCGATGAAACCGATCCCCAGTTCCCCGCTGGCAGCACCCGCACCCAAGGCACCGACCCCACCACGACCACCGCCGTCGCGGGTATCTCCACCGATGGCGGCACCGATGGTTATTACATTCCCGCCACGCTCACCGGCCATCTCTATATCGACACCAATGGCAACGGCACCCAGGACGGCGCAGAACCCAATCTACCCAACGTCGATGTCCTTATCACCGACGCCAACGGCACGCCTCAGACCGTCACCACCAACGCCAGCGGCAACTGGACAGCCAGCGTGCCCCCTGGCAGCACCATCGCCAACGTCGATGAAACCGATCCGCAGTTCCCCGCTGGCAGCACCCGCACCCAGGGCACCGACCCCACCACAACCACCGCCGTCGCAGGCGTGAGCACCGACGGCGGCACCGATGGCTACTACATCCCCGCCACCCTCACCGGCCATCTCTACATCGACAGCAACGGCAACGGCACCCAGGACGGCACCGAGCCCAATCTGCCCAACGTCGATGTGCTCATCACCGACTCCAACGGCACACCTCAGACCGTCACCACCAACGCATCTGGCAACTGGACAGCCACCGTCCCCCCCGGCAGCACCATCGCCAACGTCGATGAAACCGATCCCAACTTCAGCAGCATCCTCACCCCTGGTTACACCCAAACCCAGGGCACCGACCCCACCACGACCACCGCCGTTGCAGGCGTGAGCACCGATGGCGGCATCGACGGTTACAACCCCGCCGCGACTTACACCATCGCTGGCCAAGTCCGCTTCGACAGCGACAAGGATGGCAGCTTCCAAGACCCCGACCAGCCCCTCCCCGGCTTCACCGTCAAGCTTTACAGCGATGCCAATGGCAACAGCACCGTCGAGCCCGGCATCGACATCCTCCTCGCCACCCAGACCTCTGGCCCCGATGGCGGCTACACCTTCACCGGTTTTCCCAATGGCGACTACCTCATCATCCAGACCCCGCCCAACGGCGGCTCCGTCAAGACCAACGACAAAGACCTCAACAACGACCGCCTCATCCCCATCCGCGTCAGTGGCGCTAGCAGCACGGGCAATGACTTCCTCGAAGCCGCCGATCCCCAGGGCTGGTTCTATGACACCGAGACAGGCCAAGTCATCCCCGGCGGCCAGATCACCGTCCCCACCGTGCCCCCCGGCGGAGCCGTCAACATCGTCCTCGACGGCAGCACCGGCGAATACGCTTGGCTCACCAACGGCGTCGCAGGCACCTACACCATGGCCGTCAGCGTCCCCCCCGGCTACACCCTCGACCCCAGCCGCCCCGCCAGCGCTAGCGCCCTAGACCCCACGGCCCTCAGCAACCCCTACCAAATCGGTAGCGGACTCAACCCCGCAGGCACCCACCTCCTCGACTACACCGCCCTAGCCAACCCCTGGTACCTCAGCTTCACCCTCGAATCCGGCGACCCCTCCGTGATCTATAACAACATCCCCCTGCTGCGTCTCAAACCCATCTCCTACCCCGGCTGGCAAGCCCGCAACACCCTCAGCGGCCAGAACGGCCCCACCCAGAACCCCGATGGCGACGGCTACACCAACCTCGAAGAATTCTCCTTCTGTTATGACCCCGCCTCCGGCGTCAACCCCGTGTGCCCCCTCAACGTCATCGTCAACAGCAACGGCACCATCGACGCCACCCTCCGCCGCATCACCGGTGCCCTCGGCATCACCTACGAACTCGAATCCATCAGCGACCTCAGCCTCAGCACCGCCAATGGCGGCGGCTGGACACCCATCACCAGCATCACCCCCAGCGTCGTCACCAACCCCGACGGCACCGAAATCGCCACCTATACAAACTTGGCACAAATCCCCGCCCTCGCCGCAGGCAAAGGCTTCGTGCGGGCAAAAGTGACTGAAACCAGCACCGGCACCATCGCCCGAACCAAAGTCAGCGGCTGGAGCACCCGCACCCTCGGCATCGGCTGCCAGTCCATCGGCGATCCCTTCCTCCCCTGCCCCGTCTTCAGCGGCCTCGTGGACAACTGCGCCGGCGCCACCCTCGACCTCACCACCTCCGCAGGCAGCCAGAGCATCGTCGCCCAATTCACCCCAGGCGTCTCCTACTACGTCGAAGTCACCGCAGGCGACAACGCCGGCCAGCGCTGGGAGATCAACGAAGCCGCCAGCACCGCCACCAGCATCGGTTTGGACCTAGCCAGCAGCCTCAACACCCAGGCCACCGCCCCCATCAGCCTCATCGGCGACAGCATCGCCGTACGCCGACACCTCACCGTCAATGAAATCTTCCCCCCCGCTAAATTCACCGCCACCAACAGCTCCGGCACCGCCGACCGCATCCTCATCAGCGCCCCCGGCACCGCCGTCTTCACCATCTACTGGCTCTACGCCAACAGCGGCTCACCCAAGTGGATCGACGCCTCCAACGTCACCCTCGCCGACATGGGCAGCCGCGTCATCGACAACAGCCAAGGCCTCTTCATCCATCCCCGCGCCACCACCGTCAGCCTCATCCTCAGCGGCAAAGTGCGGCAGAACCCCTTCGCCACCAAGATCCCCATCGGCAACACCTTCATCACCGGCGGCTGGCCCCTTGATCAATCACCCGCCACCCGACTCATGTCCCAAGCCAACGGCTTCACCGCCTCGCGCAACCCCCTCACCGCCGACAAAATTCAGTTCTGGGTCGGCGACACCACCCCCGCCACCCAAGCCTACACCAGCCACTACCTGCTCAACTACGCCGCCCACCAGCACTGGACAGACCAAGCCAACGCCACCCTCGCCAACGAAAACGCCCTGCCCCTCTTCAAGTCCCTCCACGCCCACTTCATCCGCTCCATCCTCGGCAAAACCGATTGGGTCGTGCCCCTGCCCTGGGTGCCGTAGCGAGACGGAGATGTGGATAGGGCGCCGCCGCCTGCCGAAGCCCCAACTGAGGCGGCCTATACCAGCCCAGGGCAACGCGCCCTGGGTACGCCGCGCCGCAAAGCCGGGCGAACCCCAGCGATGCCCGGTATGGCGGCACTAGAGCCCCGCTCCCAGCCATGCCTGTCGCTAGCGCAGCCGTGGCAAAGAGCGCCCCACACCACCGCTCCACGGAGCCACGCCACCGCTCCACGGAGCCACGCCACCGCTCCACGGAGCCACGCCACCAACCACGGAGCCACGCCACCAACCACGGAGCCACGCCACCCCTCCACGGAACCACGCCACCAACCCACGGAGCCACGCCACCAACTACAGAGCCACACCACCGCTCCACGGAGCCACGCCACCAACCACGGAGCCACGCCACCGCTCTACGGAACCACGCCACCGCTCCACGGAGCCACGCCGCCATGAAACGGCTCTGGAGGACGCCGTCGCGGCACGAACCTCGTAAAATCAAGGCTTCCAGCGTCATGCCAAGATTCCGCCACCCCCGCCCCGCCGCCCTAGCAGAGGACGTTTGGCCCCATTTCGCAGAAATGAGATGCCGCTCAGATCGTGGATAGCTCGACACATGGGTCAGGCTATTGAGGTTGACGCGCGATAGACGACATTTTCTCGACAGCGGCCCTGAAAACAGTCAGAAATCACCGGAAAATGTCGGCTATAAAGAAGCGCGGTAACAAACCGACAAAAATGTTAATGATCCAACTGTTAGCCGTTGCTACGCTTTCACCAAGACTATGAATTCACGACGATTCCTCCACATCGCTTTCCTTCTATTGTTCGCGACATCCTCCTCGCTACAAGCCACCGACATGGCACCCGCCGAAAAAGCTAAAGTCGAGGCATTGATTTCCCACCTGGAAACTCTGACAGGTGCGACCTTCATTCGCAACGGAACCGACTACGATGCCAAGACTGCTGCTAAGTTCCTTCGAGGCAAGTGGAAGGCACACGAGAAGGAAATCAAGACCGCGACCGATTTTATTGCGAAGGCGGCAACAGTTTCCTCTACTTCAGGCAAGCCGTATCTGATTCGTCTCAAGGGCGCTCAAGAAACAGCGTGTGCCGACTACCTTGCAGCGCAACTCAAGAAACTTGAGTCTGCTCCAAGGCACGAGTAGCGGCCAAGAATCTGACTTCCAAATGACCACAACGGCTAACATTAAAGGTTGCATGTCAGACGAGTGTAACGAGGCCTGACATTGCACCTTTTTGGTTGAACAAGCCCGTGTCCCTAGGGACGCCCCCCGCTTCTATAGCGTTTACCGTGATGCGCCAAAAGGTGCTTGCACGCCGCGCCCCCACCTGAACATAATGCCCCACTCCCATGATCCCACCCCCCGCTGCCACCCCGCCCCCCTGTTGGAAAAGTCCGCCCAGCGCGTGTTATCCAATATTTTTGTCGGTTTTACACTCCCTGGGAGTGATATTTAACAGGCCGCGTGTGGCTGATTAATAGATTAGGCCTTCACAAATATCGCTCATTGCAACTGACATGAAAACGCTCAGACTTAAATATAGGGTTGCACTGTTCCCACTGCTTGTGCTGCTGACCATCAGCACCGGAGCCTATGGCGAGCGAGTGGATATGCCCCCCGCTTGGCTGAAGGATACAGCCACGCACGTCATCGTTGGAACCGTCACTGCGGTCTATGAGGCGAAGGTTGACGACAAGGAGTGGAGCACGACGCGCTGCGTCGCGGAGGTTCGCATCAAAACGGCCGAGAAGGGCGAAGGCCTCAAAACGGGTGATTTGGTGTATGTCCGCTATTGGCATCGTCGCTGGATCAGCGCCAGCCCCCCGCGGCCCGATACAAACGGCCATCGTGGCCTCCCAAGCTCCGGCCAGACATTGCGGATTTACCTGGCCCGCAATGCCTACAATGGCGCTGGCACCAGTAACGACGGCGGCTTCGACGTAGTATTTGCAAACGGGTTCGAGAAACTTAACAAATGACCGCCGAACGCTTCGGATGCAGGAAACGGCTCGTATGGCATCTGTCGTGTCATCGACGCTTCCCGCTCGCCGTCGCCTGATCCGAAACGTTCGGTGGCTCACCAAGTTTATGTCACCTCTTCAAAAGTTCTTCGTTCGTATTCTGCCTCGCCGATGGGCTGTGAGCATGGAGGCAGACTCACGCTCGTGGATGATGCGGTGTTCGTGCGGTTTCGCGCAGTCCATCTGGGAGTTGGGCGGTATCCGTTGGAAAGCAAGCCAGTCACGCACCTACTCCTTCATAAAGTGTCCACAGTGCGGTAAACGCTCCTGGCACAAGCTTTTCCGCGCCACGCAGGCGACTTCAGAGCCGCCCAAGACACAGTAAAGCAGTAAAGGAAGTGAACTGCGACCAGCGTATCGAGCTGAAGCTCGGCACCCATCTCCGCCGACTAGGCGTCACTCGCTGCCCCAGGGCTTGGCGAACAGGGGGGAGAAGGGGCCGAGTTTTTCCCTTCGCCACCAGCGGCCTGTTTTGGCCCGTTCCTCCGGGGTGGTGAAGTGGTAGCGATACAGCACGGCTCGGGCACGGGTGATTTTTTCGCGGGCGATGGACGGCTCGCCGACGAGGGCCCACACGGATTCCCGTTGCTCGACGAGTGCCTGCATGAAGGCCCCAAACCAATGCATGGGCGAGCGCGGGTCGTTATCGCGCTCTGGCACGTAACTGCCGTAAAACACGGCAAACCACATTTGCCAGTCGAGTCGCGGCTGATGCGGAGCGACCATGCCGGGGGCTTGCGTGGGATCCGAGGGCTTCCATTTCCACGGTAGCTCGACATAAAAAATGCCGTCATCACTGACCTCCACCACGACTTCCAAACGCTCATCGGTCATGTCCTGGAAGAGGCCATAAGCATTCACACTGCGCAGCCCCGCCACTGCCGCGTACGGCCGCACCAGCAGGTCGGGGGCCTTCGCCGTGTAGCCTGGGATGCGGCCCGTGAGAAAGCCATCGGCTGCCACGAGGCTGAGAAGGATGAGCAACGCCGTGGCAGCATAAAGGGGCGCGTGCCAGGCGGCCCAGCGTTGCCTCGGCACGTCGATGGGCAGCGGCACATGCAGCCAGTGGCGCAACCTCGCCGGCCACCAACGGTCATCCAGCAGCGAGAGCGCCAGCACGATGGTGAGGAGGTTGAAGAAGTTATAGTTGCCCGTGGCAGCCACGCCGAGCATGAGCAGCGTGAAGCCCGCGCACGCGGCGAGCCTGCCCCAGCGCCCGCACCACATCAGCAGCGGCAAGCCCAGCTCGATGGCATACATGATGTAGCAATCGAAGACATGCACGCTGCGCGGCAGTTGATGCGCCCACCAAGCAATCCAGTGGGGCAGTGGCTGAGTTTCAAAATGATACAGCAAGGCCGTGCAGTCGCGCCAGACACGGTCGCCGCCGCCGAGCTTCACCCAGCCGCTCAGCAGCATCAGGCGAAACAGCAGCCAGTGCAGCAGGAATACCGCACCCGTGGGCGCATCGGGACTAGCGGCCACCACACGCGGAGCCCACCACCGCCACGGCGCGAGGAAGAGCACGAGCAGCCCCGCCTCCAACAACAGCGCGTCCCATTGAAACCCCATGAACACACCGCCCGTGGTCGCGAGGGAGAGATAGGCAAACCACAGCCACGCAAGCAGCGGCCTCTGGCACACGCCCGCCATCACGAGCAAGGCCACGACGACACTGCTCCAACACAGCCATAACATGCCAGCATCGCTGCACCCCCAGCGAAACAGCGTGGGGAAGTCGAGCCAGCTCACGTCGTTCGCATGGACAGCATCGAGTAGCCTCTCCGCTGGCAGGATGCCCCCGGCTCCGACTAGCCCAAGGCACTGCACGGCCCACGAGGCAAACGCGATGGCATAGACCAAGGCGATGCCGCGTGGCAGCAACCAACGCACCGCACGATACGTGGGCGGTGTTTGCCAGAGTGTTTTCATCAGTGCCTGCATACGGCTCATTCGCGCGACTTGGAGTCCAATAAGATCGTCACAGGCCCATCGTTGACCAGGGCCACCTGCATGTCAGCACCAAAGACACCACGCGGCACAGGCCGAGCGAGATAGGCCTCTAGCAGAAGGAGAAAATGCTCATACAACGGCACCGCCTGCTCGGGCCGCGCCGCACGAATGAAGCTGGGCCGATTGCCTTTTTTTGTGGCGGCATGAAGCGTGAACTGGCTGACCACGAGCACATCACCCGCGATGTCTTTGATGCTGAGATTCATCTTGCCCTCAGCATCGGCGAAGATGCGCATCTGCGTGAGCTTCTGCACCAGCCACGCCGCATCTTCCTCGCCATCGGCAGCCTCAATACCGATGAGCACAAGCAGTCCCGTGCCGATGCGAGCCACGACTTCACCCGCGATGGTGACGCTGGCGGAAGTGGTGCGTTGGAGGACGAGGCGCATGGCGATGGCTGATGGACGAACACCTGCGCCATCCGGTGCTCACAGCCCGCTGTCAAACAACTCGGCGACCAGAACGGCAAAGCCGGGCAGCACTTCGCCACCTGTGAGCGTGTCATTCGTATCGCTGGCGACAACAGTGGTAATGCGCGGCGATGTAAACACGCGCACTTGCTTGAACATGGGCTCGACGATCCAAATAAGCTGAGTGCCCATCTCAAAGTACTGATTGATCTTCTCAAACACATCATTCCACTCGTTGCCGGGTGAGATGACTTCGACCACAAGCTCGGGAGCCACGTCGAGGAAGACCTTGGAGGTCACTTGCGCCATGCGCTCGTGCGAGATGAAGACCACATCCGCGCCTCTCGTGGTGGGCTTGTCTGCGGTGACTTGGATGCCAACGTCGCCGCCAAGCACAAACCCGAGCTTATGCTTGCGAACATAGTCCCTCAACTCAGAGCAGAGGTTCGCCAGCGTGATTCCATGGGAGTAGTTATTGAGTGACATAGGTTTGATCTTTCCATCCACTAGCTCCGCATGGCCAAACTCGCCAAGGCGCTGCACAAACTCCTCCTGCGTGATCAGCACCTCAACAGATGAAGCCTCTTCGCTAGCAAGGTCGGCAGAGCCTTTAGTTGTGCGGCTGGGACGTTCGAGAGTGTCTGCGTTCATGATGCGAAGTGTATTCGAGTTTCGGCAATTCGGAATTCGGTTTTTTTATCAATGTATCTCCGGCTCTGGCGTGTCCGGCCCGTGCTGGAGGAAGTCGAAGTCGCAGCCTTCGTGTGCTTGCGTCACATGCTCGACATACATCTTGCCGTAGCCTCGGGCAAACTTGGTTGCGGGCCTTGTCCAGGCAGCGCGGCGTGTGGCGAGTTCCTCGTCGGAGATGAGAACATTGAGCGTGCGAGCGGCTAAATTTAGCTCAATAAGGTCGCCTGTTTTCACGAAAGCGAGCGGGCCACCGACAGCGCTCTCGGGGCTGACGTGGAGCACGCATGTGCCGTAGCTGGTGCCGCTCATGCGGGCATCGGAGACGCGCACCATATCGCGCACGCCTTGCATGAGCAGCTTCTTCGGCACAGGCAACATGCCCCACTCGGGCATTCCTGGCGCACCCACGGGGCCAGCGCTGCGCAGC
>JANOAR010000055.1:0-45809 GCA_031411235.1 Verrucomicrobiota bacterium
ATTAGTTAGCGAGAGCGATATCGGCCTCGCTAACTAATTCACTTTTGGTCCAAATATCCGTGGCATCTCAGTGGAGCAGATTCTCGGGCGCGTGCTGCGAATGCCGAAGGCGAAGCGCAAGCAGCGCGATGATCTGAACAATGCGTATGCGTTTGTCGCTTCGACAAAGTTTGATGAAGCAGCGAAGGCGCTGAAGGACGGGCTGATCGCCTCCGGATTCGAAGGCCAGGATGCCGATGAACTCGTGGTGGAGCGTCCCTTCCTGCCCGGTGTGCCACCCGAAGTGCCAATGATGCCGGATGTGCCCGTGACGACGACTTTGCCCGACAAGCCGAAGGCAGCGCTGCCGCGCACAGTTGTCGATGCCGTGAAGTGGAATCCACAGACTGGTGAGCTAACCGTCGATAGGCCGCTGACGCAGGAGCAGGAAGAGGCGATCATCACCTGGGCTGTTACCGACAAAGCCAAAGAGGCGGTGCGTGCCGCTGTGAACAAGTGCGCGGGCCGTGTTCCCTCCGCACCGCGTCCGAAGACCTGCCCGGCAGAGAATGGCGTTTCATTCGCTGTGCCTGTGTTGGCTCTCAAGCAGGGCGAGTTCTTCCATCAGTTTGAAGAAGACGACATCATCGAGCGCAATCACTGGACGCTGGCGAAGTGTGATGCCGACTTGCCCGGCTTCATCATTCCCACTGAGCAACGCGGCATCGTGATCGACATCGAGAAACACCTTGTCACCGAGAAGGAGAAGATTCAGCAGCGCTTCCTCGCGGAAACCGATCATCATCAACGCCTGCTTGAAGCCAGCGCAGCATGGCCTATGGCAAAGCTCATTGTGACCATCGCGCGTTCATTCCCGCACGCTGGTCTGACCGACGCCGAAATGGACATCTGGCTCCAGCGCGTCGTTGCCGAGTTGGAGAAGCGCGGCATCACGCTGGAGCAGATGACCTCGCATCGTCACCGGCTCTTCAAATCGATGTCTGCGCGTGTGAATAAGCTGGAAAAGATGAATCGCAAGAAGGTCTATGAAACCCTACTCTTCGGCGACGGCTCCGGCACGGTGCATGTGACTCTGGCGAGCGTGTTCACCTTCAATCCGCTGAAGTATCCCGTGGGAGATCGCTATCACGGCCTCGAATTGCCCCGGCACTACTACAAGGAGATCGGCGCGATGAACGATTAGGAAATCAAATGCGCCCAAGTCATCGCGCACGACAAGCGGGTGGAAACCTGGGTGCGCAATCTGGAGCGTGAGCCCAAACTCTCGTTCTGGGTTCAAACGAGCACAGACAAATTTTACCCCCGACTTCGTAGCGAAGCTCAAGAGCGGCAAAGTGCTTGCCGTGGAATACAAAGGCGCGCATCTCGCTGGCACTGATGATACCAGGGAAAAGGAACGCCTCGGCAAGCTGTGGGAAGAACGCAGCGGTGGGCAGTGCTTCTTCGAAATGGTGAACGGGCTGGGCGAGCTAGGGAAAGTGCAGGACGCGATGATGAGGGCGATGCGGTGATTTAGCAACTCGCCAGCGGCAACGTTGCCCAACGACAAAGCCTCTTACTCAGGTAGTCGCAGCGGCTCATCAAGGTCGGGGAACCGCGCCTCACAGGTGAGCTGTATCCCGCCGCGTGCGCCAAATTTTCCCCGCACTACGACTTGCCGGGGGGCGCAGACTTGCACGAGATCATCGAGAATGCGGTTCACGATCTGCTCGTTGAAGGAGGGGTGATTGCGATAGGAGGCGAGGTAAAACTTCAGCGACTTGGTCTCCACGCAGCTCTCGGCGGGGATGTAGTAGATTTCCAAATGCGCCGAGTCCGGTTGGCCTGTGACGGGGCAAATGGAACTGAACTCGGGTGCGCTGAGATGAATGGTGTAGTTGCGTCCCAACGTGCGGTTGGGGAAAGTCTCCAGAATATCAGCACTGGGCTGCTGCGGCAGGCGGTTCTCGGAACGACCAAGGAGGGAGAGGGCGGGGGAAACATCGAACATCCAACATTGAACATTGAACATCGAATTTTAAAACTCGAAAATGAGGGGGGTGTAATTGCTTTGGAAGGCTGCGGAAATACAGTGAGCGATTTCCTCCTTCACCATTTCGATGTTGAGTGTTCGACGTTCAATGTTCAAGGATCCCCTTCACCACACTCCCATGCACATCCGTGAGCCGGAATTGCCTGCCCTGGAAGCGGAAGGTGAAGCGCTCGTGGTCGATGCCTAGCAGGTGCATGAGGGTGGCTTGGAAGTCGTGGACGTGGACGGGGTCTTTGGCGGGGTTGTAGGCGAAGTCGTCGCTCTCGCCGTAGCTCATGCCGGGCTTCACGCCTGCGCCAGCCATCCAGGTGGTGAAGACGTAGGGGTGGTGGTCGCGGCCAAGCTGCTTGGTGTCTTTGGGATCACCTTGCATGAAGGGCGTGCGGCCAAATTCGCCACCCCAAATGACCAACGTGTCCTCCAGCAGACCGCGCTGTTTCAAGTCCTTTACCAGCGCGGCGGCGGGTGCGTCGGTGTCGCGGCACTGGATTTCAAACTGCGTGCTGAGGTTGCGATGGTGATCCCAGCCCGCGTGCATGACCTGGGTGAAGCGCACGCCGCGCTCGGCCAGCCGCCGGGCCATGAGGCAGTTGTAGGCAAAGCTACCCTGCCGATGCACGTCCGGCCCATACATGTCGAGGATGTGCTGCGGCTCGTTGGAAAGGTCGGTCAGCTCGGGCACGCTGGCCTGCATTTTATACGCCATCTCATACTGGGCGATGCGCGTGGCGATCTCCGGGTCGCCATAGTCGGCGAGTTTCATCTGGTTCATCTCAGCGAGGCCGTCGAGCATGGCGCGGCGCACGCTGCGGCTCATGCCATCGGGGTTGGCGATGTAGAGCACGGGGTCGCCGCTGCCGCGAAATTTCACGCCCTGGTATTTCGAGGGAAGGAAGCCGCTGCCCCAGTAGAAATCATAGAAAAGCTGGCCGCACGACGCCTCTTTGTCGCGCGAGGTCATCACCACGAAGGATGGCAGATCTTCGCACTCGCTGCCCAGCCCATAGCTGAGCCACGCGCCCAGGCTCGGCCTGCCGGGCTGCTCGCCGCCGGTCATGAAAAAGGTGATCGCGGGCGCGTGGTTCACCTGCGTGGTGTGCATCGACTTGATGAAGCACACGTCATCCACGATCTCTGCCGTGCGCGGCAGGAAGTCGCAGACCCAGGCCCCGCTTTTGCCATACTGTTTAAAACCCGTAAATGCGGGCAGCGTGGAGCGACCCCTGCCCTGGGTCATGGTGCTCTGGCGTTTGTTGCCATGCACGCTTTCGGGGATTTCCTGGCCGCGAAATTTCTCCATCTGCGGCTTGTAGTCGAACATGTCGAGATGCGGCGGCGCACCGTTCATGAAGAGGTAGATGACGCGTTTCGCCTTGGCTGCGAAGTGCGGCAGCGCGGGAGCCAGTGGATCAGGCAGCATCGCCGCGTGGCCCTGGCGCTCTAGCAGCGAACCCAGCGCTAGCGAGCCAATGCCGAGCGCTCCCTTGCCAAAAAAATGGCGGCGCGTGAGGTCGAGGTGGCTGTCGGCAAGTGGCTGCATGAGTGGAATAAATACCTGGGGGTTGAACGGCGGCTTTCAGAGACTTGTGACGTTATTAATGTGAGCCCCCGCACTGGGGTTGCCACGCTCGAAGTGTAAAAAATACGGTGCCACAGATTTCAATGGTTGATTTTCAGTTCCAACTACCGCAAAATCAATGCTTACAAGGGATATTAATATTTAAGTTCACCATACTACCATGAGACTCCTTCGCCACCTCCTCGCCCTAGCCGCTGCCATCGGCTCTGTCTCTTGCTCGTCCACGACCTCCTCCTCTTCGGGACGCACTATCGCCGCGACTCGCATAGGGCATGTCAAAACGACGGCCTACACCCACTCTGAGTCCGACCACAAAATCTACGGCGCATCGACCGCCATCGGCACCCAACTCAAGTACGGATCCACTCGCAGCGCCGCCACCGACTGGTCTGTCTATCCCGTCGGCACCGTCTTCCAGATCGAAGGCGAGCCCTACAAATACGAAGTCGATGACTACGGCTCCGCGCTCGTCGGCACCAACACCATCGACCTCTACAAGCCCGATAAAGGCGCGATGCGGAATTGGGGCGTGCGCAACGTCAACATCCGTGTGCTCAAGTGGGGCTCCTTCGCCCGCAGCTTGGCAATCATGCGCCCGCGCACCAAGAATACGCACGTCAATAAGATGGTGCAGCGCATTCAGAAGTCCTAGCTTAGTAGGATTTTTGGGCAGAGAAATCATCTCATGGCCCCGTTCGCGCCGCGACTTCACCGTTCAAGCCAGCGCCTTCAACTTCCCACTGCGTGACGAAGCCCCAGCGAGTCGCCTACATCCAGCGTCGCCTTGCTGAGTTGTATCCCGAAACACCCGTGCCGCTCGATCACCGCGATGCCTACACGCTGCTGGTGGCCGTACTGCTCTCGGCCCAATGCACGGACGTGCGGGTGAACCAAATCACCCCGGCACTCTTCGCCCGAGCCGCCACTCCCGAAACCATGGCCCAGGTGCCCGTCGCAGAGATTGAGGCCATTGTTCGGCCCTGCGGTCTAGGCCCGCAAAAGGCCAAGGCGATCCGTGAGTTATCTCGCCTGCTGTTATCGCGACATGGCGGCTCAGTGCCCGCCGACCTGGAGGCGCTGGAAGCCCTGCCAGGAGTCGGGCACAAGACCGCTCAAGTCGTCATGGCACAAGCTTTTGGCGTCCCCTCTTTCGCCGTTGATACTCACATCCATCGTCTCGCCCAGCGCTGGAGTTTGACCGATGGTCGATCTGTAACTCAAACCGAGCGCGACCTGAAAGCCCTCTTCCCTCGCGATGCTTGGAATGCCCTGCATCTCCAAATCATCTTCTACGGGCGCGAACACTGCACGGCGAGGAGTTGCGATGGCACTGTGTGCGAGATTTGCACCACCTGCTTCCCAAAGCGGACGAAGGCGGTGATGAATCGAAAGGCGTGAGGGTGATGGCGAAGATTACCTCGACAGCAGCTCAGCATCGTCGGAGGAGAAGAAGCCTTCCACATCCATGTCTGGCAGGCCAGCATCGCGAATGCCCTGCAAGCGACGGCGGCTCCCGCGTTCGCTGCTGGGGCGATTGGCCACATGTTGCACAAAGTCAGCAAGGGCTGGACCAGCCACCACGGCACCAGCGGCCAGCAGAGTCAGCGCTGCGATGTTGGAGGAGCGGCGTTCCATGCCACGGCCAAAGAGAAGGCCAAGCGCACAGCCGAGAGCGGCAGGAGCGATGGCGGCGGCGTAGCTAGTGTAGGATGGGGGGGTAGAGCGTTGCATGGCGGCCAGTATAAGGCAGAGGGCGAGAGCCAAAAGCAGAAAGTTGAGCTGTGCCGGAACAATTCTTGCATCGCACCAAACCAGTGCCCCCCTTTTTCCCTCGTTGCCCATTGCTCACATGCAGCTAGAGAAGAACCACCAAGCCTACGGCCCCCTACACCTAGCCGCACCCACCAAGACGCAACCCATGAAAACACCCCCGCCCACTCGTTACGCCCTCATCCTTGCAGGAGGCAGCGGCCAACGCTTCTGGCCCATCAGCCGCGATGCGCAGCCCAAACAACTGCTGAAAATATTCGGTAACAAGTCGCTGCTGGAAATGACCGTCGAGCGCCTGGAAGGCATCGTCCCCAAGCAAAACATCCTCATTCTCACCAACGAGCAGCAAGAGGTCGCCGTGCGCAAGCTGCTGCCCAAGATGCCCAAGGAAAACATCATCGCCGAGCCCGAGAAACGCGATACGGCTCCCGCCATCGCCCTCGCCGTCGGCTGGGTCGCCGCGCGTGATCCACAGGCCACCATGATGGTGCTGCCCGCCGACCACTTGATCAACGATCTCGTCGAATTCAAACGCGTCATTCTCGGTGCCTGCCAAGCCGCAGAAAGCAGCAGTGCGCTCGTCACCGTGGGCATCAAGCCCACCTGGGCCTGCCCCAGCTATGGGTACGTAGAGCGTGGCAAGCGGGTGAGCTTCATCGGTATGGAGAAGGCTCCTGCACTTTATGAAGTCGTGCGTTTCCGCGAAAAACCCAATCCCGATCTCGCCGAGCACTTCCTCGCCCAAGGCAATTTCTCTTGGAACGCTGGCATGTTTTTCTGGACGCTACCCGCCATCTTCAGCGAACTGACCCGGCACTGCTCGGTGCTCGCCGACTTCGTCGCGGAAGTGCGCAAATCGAGCGACTTCGCCGCCACGGTGAAGACCCAATTTGCCAAATTGCCCAAGCTCTCCATCGACTACGCTCTGATGGAAAAAGCCAGCCGCGTCCTCAATCTCGAAGCCACCTTCGACTGGGACGACGTCGGCAACTGGACTTCCGTAGGCCGCTACTTGGAAGAAGACAGCGAGGGCAATCGCCACAATTGCAGCCTCACGCAGGTGGATAGCGCCAACAATATCGTCTTCTCCCAGACCGCGCAAAAAGTCGCACTCCTCGGTGTAAAAGACCTCATCGTCGTGCAGGCAAAAGATGCGATTTTGATCGCGAGAAAGAGCCACGCCGAGAGCATCAAGAAGATCGTTGATACGCTGCCCCCAGAACTGCGGTAAGCCTTGGGGTTGACTTCCCCGCCACACCCGCCACTCTCCGCGCCACTCTGCCCGGCCTTGTGCTTGGCAGTCTCTTTCACATCGAAGTTTTATCAGATTCGTAGCACTGGGGAAGGCCGTGAAAACCGGCCACAGTTGCGCTGCGGTATCGGGTGACGACGCTCTACTCTGGCCCATTCGATGGGGCCGGGGGAATCGCCAATCTGTGGCAACACAGGTGAAGGCTTGAGCGAAGGCGAGGTGACATGGCGACATGCGACCGCACAAACCCGGAGTCCGAACATCCACCTGCGAATCTCTCACGGTGTGCCTGCCACAGTGGCAACGCGCACTCTCCTTCATCGCAAAAATGAAGCGTGAGAGATGCTCATCACCTCGCCTTGGCCGACTAGTGCCGCGTGGGGTTGCTGCTTCGTCTCTCGCTCCCTTCGCAAAGCAAATATAGAGACACAGCAATCATGACATCATCCTCCTTTATCAAGGCGGTGGTGGCTTGCACGACAGGCATCGCCTTGGTCGTCGCTTCGCCATCCACAGCCATCGCCGCCGAATGGACTAGCGTATCCCTCGGCAATCTCACGGGCTACATCGCCACCGTCGCGCATCGGCCCGATGGCCGATTCATCTTCGGTACCAATGGTGAAATTTACACACAGAACGCTTTCGGCGGCGCTGCGAAAACCAAGGTCAATCGCGGCACGCTGGTGTTCGATCCTTCCTTCATCGCGGTCAATACCGACACCTCGGCGCTCATCGGTGCGGGAGGTTTCAGCGGGGCTTCGGGGCTCTTTGGCTTTAATCCCACGACTCCGCTCGCACTCATCGGCACCACGCCATTGGCCACGGTGCAAAACTATGCCGCTGTGTACTGGCACAGCCCCACGACTGCCAACGAAGGCTGGCTCATCGGCGGTGCCAATGGCGCTGGCAGCACGCACAACATCACCTTCGTCTCTGCCAATGGAACGTTCACTGGAGCCGTCACTGCCGAGCTTTCCGACTACTCCGCAGGCATGGCCACAGACTCCGCAGGCAACCTCTACACAGCACTCTCGGAGAACTTCTCCGGCGTCTCGTATGCCGATAACAAGCAGGTGCTCAAGTTCACCGCCGCACAAGTCGAGGCCGCTGTGGCAGCGATCCTTGCAGGTGGCCCCGCCGCGCCCATCGCCAAGGCCAGCGGCACGCTCGTCTATACCTTCGATAACTCCGCCTCCATCGCGGTGGATTCGCTGGGCCGCGTCTGGGCCGCAGGCTACGAGACAAGCACGCTCCAGCTCTACGACCCCACGACAACGGTGATGCGCCGCATCACTCCCGTGCATCCTGCTTTGGCAAACGCCGCCGGCCCACCGAGCTATGCCGTGCAGACCTTCGCCCGCAGCGGTGTCAATTACGTGAGCTGCGTCGCCTCGGACAGTCTCAGCTACCTCTCCAGCAATTCCGCGCTCTACCTCGCCTACACGCCCGTCTCGGCTCTGAATGTGAAGCCCGAGTTTGAGACGGTGCAGAGCTTCCCCACCGCTCGTGTGGGCTCGGCCTACAACTACCAGGTGGTCACCACGCTGGGCTCATTGCAGGGCACGATGAAGTATGTCGCGCACGGCCTGCCCGACGGGCTCAAAATTAATGCAAGCAGCGGCCTCATCACCGGCACACCGACCACGCCGGGCGAGTCTGCCGAGGTGTGGTTCACCGTCACCAATGCCGCAGGCGTGGCGAGTTCGTTCAGCTACGTCATCAATGTGGAAGACTACGCTGCTCTGGCACACGGCACCTTCGTCGGTCTGTATGATCGCGCACTGGCCTCCACTAGCAGCCTTGGTGGGAGGCTCGACCTCAGCACCACACCTTCCGCTGGGTTCACAGGCAAGCTCACGCTCGGGCGCAAAAGTTATCCCATCGGCGGCGTGCTCAACACCTCGGGCTCTGCGGTCTTGGGCGATTACACCATCACGCGCTTGGGTTTAAATCCGCTGACTGTTAGCTTCACCATCAATGCCACCACGGGGGCGCTCACAGGCACACTCAACGATGGCACCATGCCCTCTGTGACACCCACGGCGATGCTCAGCGGCTGGCGTGTACAGACGAGCACGCCGCTCACGGGCCTGCACAATTTTGCCGCGATTATCTCTGGCAGCATCCCCACGACACAGCCCCAGGGCAGCAGCTTTGGCTCGGTAACGGTCACGGCAGCAGGCAAGGCTACAGTCGCAGGACGTGCGGCAGATGGCTCCGTCATCGCTAGCGTCTCGGGCATCGGTGCAGCGGGCGAAGTGCTCATCTACCAGCCACTTTACACGGTTGTCGGTAGCTTCAGCGGCACGCTCAGCATCGCTGCCGACGCACCGCGCACGATCACAGGCAACCTCACCTGGAGCCACCCCCCGCAGACCAGCGGCACACTCTTCAAGGATGGCTGGACACCCGCCGCGAGCCTCACCGTGAATGGTGGAAAGTATCGCCCCGTGAGTGGCACCAGCATCGTGATGAGCCTGCCCGCATCGCTCGTCAACAACGCTAAACTCACCGTCACCGACGGTGGCATCGAGGCCATCGTCGTGCCTAGCCCAGTCTTCAACATGCGCATCACCGCCCCCGCCAAAGTGACCATTGCCGCGCCCCACAGCGTGACCATCAACAATGCCACCGGTGCCATCACCGCCTCGGTAAAAGCAGGCACAGGAACCACGGCGCGGACGCTCAGCGTCATGGGCCTCATCATCCCGAACACCGCCAGCGCTGATCCCTTCGATGGCCAGGGCGAGGGCTACTTCCTCGTCACACCACCAGCCACGACGCAGCAGCGCTCGGGCAAGGTGGTGCTCTCGGGGTTGTATTGAGCCAAGATGCCATGGCGTAGGGCGGGTATGTTTTGCGCCCTCGACATCTTCTTGCCCAAGACCCCCTTCGCAAAACTACCTGCCTCAGTCGAGCGTCTGCTAGCCATCGCAAGCTCCCAGAGGCAGGTTATTCGGCGAAGGAGTTGTGCGTGATTAAGATTATCTTTTTCGCCGAACAAACCCGCCCTACTGCCTATCTCGTCCCATGCTTCGCACGCCCACACGCTCGCGCCAACTCATGCTCCTCGCCGCGCTCCTCGCGACGGCGCTGGGCGGTGCGTTCGTGGCTTTCGAGAGCGCGGGTGGCTTCCGCAATCCTTTGGCCGAGGCATCGACTTCCGGTGCTTCGGCGACTCCTTCATCCGATAAATCCACACCCAAGGCAGGCAGTTCCAGCACCACGGCCACACAACGACCCGGCAATGATGCCAAGACAAACACCATCGCCACGAGCCTCACAAAAACCCGAGGCATCGGCGATCCCACGCAGCTCGATTCGCTGCTGCCCAGCGGCATCACCCACATCGAAGGCATGGGCGGCAAAGGTTATGCGAGGCAGGTGAAATCAGGCGGCGCGTGGTTCCCTGTCTTCAACCTCGCCAAGGCCAAGAAGCGCGACGGCAGTGCCGTCGATCCCACCACCGACGACCTCAATGACGCCGATGCGCTCGACCCCGGCAGCGTCGAGCTGAGCACCATCGCGCTCGCCATCACTACGCCCAATCCACCGCCCGGCCTTGTCGCGCAGCCTTTCCATTTCACCCTCGCCGCCATCGGTGGCACGCCACCTTATCAATGGGCCATGCAGCTCGGCGCAGGCACCAGTGACTTCAGTTTAAACCCCAGCACAGGCGAGTTTAGCGGCAGCTCGGACAAGCCACTCGCCACCACTTTGCAGGCCATCGTAACCGATGCCACAGGTGCCAGCGATGCGGTGGCCTACTCGCTTGTCATTGCCCCTGCACAGCCGTTGGCCATTACCCATGAAGCCCTGCCCATCGCCATCGTTGGCGATGCTTACACGGCTAAACTTAATGCCACGGGCGGCGTGCCACCTTACGCCTGGAGCATCGCCGGACTCGATGCGGCGTGGTTCGTCGATGCCGCCACAGGCATCCTCACGGCCACGCCCAGCGAGGCAGGCGAGCAGGCTGTGCAGATCACTGTCGAGGATGCGCAGCACACTAGCGCCCAGCTTACGCTGCCTTTAAAAACAAGCGCCGGGCTGGAGATCAGCACCGAGTCACCACTGCTCCCAGCCGCGCCGGGCAGCGACTACGTGCTACTATTCCAGGCCACGGGCGGCAGCGGCGACTACACCTGGAGCCTCGCCAGCGGTGGGCTGTCCGCAGGCTGGACGCTCTCGCGCGAGGGCAGGCTCGGTGGCATCGCCAGCGCCCGCGAGAGCTTGCAGCGCTTCACTGTGCAGGTGCGCGACAGCGATGGCCTCGTGTATCGTAAAGCCTTCGACCTCGCCACGCGCAAGGCCTTGATCGCCGTGCCCTCGCGCGACCGCGTGGGCCTCGCCTGGCAGCCCGCCGAGATTGCTCGTATCGCCGCTGCGCCGCTCGCCGGCGTGATCATCGAGCGCCGTGGCCCCGATGGCCTCGCTGAGGTTTATCGTGGCACGGGCAGCAATGTCGTCGATCACGGCGCGCAGACGGGCGCGAGCTATGACTACACGCTCACCGCGCACACTGCCGATGGCCGCGCTGTGCCCATCGCTAGCACGCATGTAAAAGTGCTGCCCATCACTCGGCAACGCGCCGTATCCGGCCTGCGCGGCGATCCTTTCGCTGACCGCGTGAGCCTCTTCAGCCCGCTCTCGCCCACAGCCTACGGCATGGCAGCGATACCTTTCAATGTCATCGGCCCACCCGATGGACGGAGCACGTACCAGCCTGCCTCCGCTACGAATCAAGTCGCCTCGCTCAATGCCGCGCCCGGTGCAGGTGGCAGCATCGTGCTCGAATTCACCGACAACATCATCGAGCTGGGCGCGGGCCTCGATTTCACCGTCTTCGAGAACGTTTTCTTTGAAGGCGGCGACTCGACCAAGCGCTTCATGGAGCCCGCCATCGTCGAGGTCGCTTTGTTTGAGGGCCAGTGGTTCCGTTTCCCCTCGCACATCAATCCACCCATCACAGGCACAGCAGACCTCACCCGCCCCGCCTACTACGCCCAAGGCTTCGCCGGCATCAGCGCAACCACGGGCGAAACCCCTACTGACCCCGCCCGCAGCGGCGGCGATAGCTTCGATGCCAACGCCCTCGGCATCCCCGGCCTCACTTGGATTCGCTTCATCCGCCTTCAAAGCACGGGCGACAAAGCCCTGACCGATGCCACAGGCCAGCTCATCGAGCACCGCCGCGACTACGGGGCGACGAGTGGCGGTGGCAGCTCTGGGTTTGATCTCGATGCGGTGAGCGCGGTAAATTATTGAAGCGCTCAGCTCAGCGCCCTCAAACCTCGTCGAGCAAGAAAACATCTGTTGTTTATTCAATGGCGTTAGGTCAGAATCCGCATTCTCACCTAAAAATCGACTATGCCCTCACGCCATCATCGTGCCCCCCTATTTCGCGCTCTTTGCGCTGTTGGTTTTCTCATGCTTTTAGGAGGCTTGGGGTGGGTTGCCTTCCGGCACGCTGAGCCGCCGACACGAGCAGCAGCCGCAGTGCCATCGGCTCAGGTTATGCCCACGAGTGCGGCTCCAAAAAACAGCGTCACGGCAACGCCTAGCTTTGTAAAAACAGCAGCGCCCCGCACAGCGACGCCCGCCGTGCCGCCCATCGCTGCCGCTCCCCCGACTCCCCCGCCAACACTCTCGCCCGCCGATGCGCTACTGGTTAAGTCCGAGCTACTGGAGCAGAGCCGCACCCCCGCCGATGCCACAGGCCGCAGTCGCCAAATTTCAGTCTATCGCACCAGCTTCAAATACCCACTCGTG
The DNA here is from genome assembly GCA_031411235.1 of Verrucomicrobiota bacterium. GTDB lineage: Bacteria > Verrucomicrobiota > Verrucomicrobiia > Verrucomicrobiales > Verrucomicrobiaceae > JANOAR01. Next base: position 12,406 of record JANOAR010000055.1, read on the forward strand.
CGAGTCGAGGAGTGGTTCGCTCCCGCTGCGACCGCCCCTGCCACCCCGCTGCGCGAAAGGCGCGAGTTCTCCGTCGCCGACCATCTGCTAGTGCGTTTCCCGGAAGCCGTCGCCGAGGCGCAAATCCAGACCTGGGCCGCGCAGCACGACTTCACCCTTCGGCGCAAGCTCAAGACCACTCCCGTCTATATCGTCGCCACCAAGCGCAGCGACGGCGACGCGACGAATGCCATTTTAAATGCCTTCCAAGCAGCCTTCCCAACCACCGCCACCAGCGCACAATCAACCGCCGCCGTGGCCGAGCGCGACTACCTCGTCTTCCCCACCGTCGTGCCGAATGACGCCAGCTTCACCCAGCTCTGGGGCATGAAAAATACGGGCCAGACGGGTGGCGTCGTCGATGCCGACATCGACGCCGATGAAGCCTGGGATACCACCACAGGCTCACGTTCCGTCATCGTCGGCATCATCGACACGGGCCTCTCCCGCACCCATCCCGATCTCAGTGCCAACGTCTGGACAAACCCGAATGAGATCGCTGGCAACGGCATCGACGATGACCACAACAACTTCATCGACGACACCAATGGCTGGGACTTCTTCGACGATGACCGAGACCCCACCGATACCCAAGGACACGGCACCCACGTCGCAGGCACCATCGGTGCCACGGGTAACAACAGCACAGGCGTCGTCGGTGTGAACTGGCAAGTCTCGCTCGTCGGCCTGCGCTTCCTCGGCCCCGACGGCGGCTCCACCTCCGACGCGATTGAAGCAGTCAACTACGCCACTAGCCTGCATGTCGCCCTCACTTCGAACTCTTGGGGCGGCGGTGGCTCCAGCACCTTGCTAAAGAATGCCATCGACGCCGCAGGCACGGCGGGCATCCTCTTCGTCGCTGCTGCGGGAAATGACGCCGAGAACAACGACAGCTCACTCTCCTACCCTGCCTCCTACACCAGCGCCAACATCATCTCGGTCGCCTCCAGCACCGCCTCGGACACCATGTCGAGCTTCTCTAATTATGGGCGCACCACCGTCGATCTCGCCGCTCCAGGCTCCTCGATTTACAGCACCATCCCAGGCCCGTCGTACGCCAGCTACAACGGCACCAGCATGGCCGCGCCGCATGTCTCTGGCGCTATCGCACTGGTGAAATCCATCGCGCCCAGCCTCACCGCCGCTGAGTTGAAGCAGCGTCTCCTGGCCTCAGTCGATCCCTTGCCTGCATTCGCCAACAACACCGTCAGCGGCGGGCGACTGAATGTCGCACGCTTCATAGCACAGAGCGCCGGGCCGTTTCCAGTCATTGTCAGCACCACCATCGCCGAGATGCCCGGTGGCAATGGTGACGGCATCATCAACCCAGGCGAAGCCTTCAGCGTCGCGCTGGAAATGGCCAACATAGGCACAGAGCCAGCGACCCAGATCGTCGCCAGCGTCGTCGCCCCAGGCGGCAGTCGCTTCACCGTCAGCCAGGGCAGCATCACCGTCGGCACGCTGGCAGCAGGCGGCCAAGCCACGCCCACCACCACCTTTGCGTTTACTTCGCAAGCCTCGACTCCCACGCCCGTGAATGAGTCGCTCAGCATCACACTCACCTACAACACCCCGGCTAAGCAGCGCATCCACCCGCTGCCGCTCACACTGCACACCTCGTCGCGCGTTTCTGGCATCGTGACCGCTGCCGATGGCGGCGCAGGCATTGAGACAGCCATAGTCACCTACATAGGAGCCCGCGCCGGCACCGCCACAACCGACAGTGCGGGGGCTTATGAATTTATCGCCACTGACGGCAGCTACAACCTCATCGCCAGCGCCCCCGGCTACATGACATCGGCAACGCGCAGCCTCACCACGCCGCCCAGCGCGACCGCTATCGACTTCTCACTGCGCCAGCCTTTCCTGCGGCTTGATCCCCTCGCCGTCAGCGTGCAGCTCGATGCAGGCGGCTACACACAGACCACCGTCTCCCTGGGCAATCGCGACACCGCACCGTTGCCCTGGAGTCTGTACGTGCGCGAATCCGCCAACGCCCCAAGGCAGCTCTACCAACTGCGCTCGCTGCCTGTTGAACCACGAAGGCTAAACAACGACAGCCATGCTCGGCAGCCTGCGCCCAGCACAGCCCAAGCCGCAGCGGCAGCACCAACCTCCTACACGCCTTCGCTCGCGCTGCCACTCGGCACGCTGACGGGCATCAGAGTCGGGCTGGTGCTCAGCTATCCTTGGGATTTCGGCATCACCAGCGACTTGCAGCAGCGCGGGGCCGTAGTCTCCACGCTCGCCCGGCCCCTCACAGCCAGCGTGCTGAGCACTGTCCAGGTTCTCGTCGTTTCCAATGCCGTTAACTATTTTTCCACCTCTGAAGTTGCCGCCGTGCGCACCTGGGTGAGCAGCGGCAACGGGCTCTTCATTGAGAATGACTCAGTGTTAGCGATGGCAAATGTGAACGCACTCCTCCTCGGCACTGGCATCACATTCAGTGGGTCAGGGCCATACCGCTTGCTCAACCTCACAGACATCCGCCCCCATGCCGTCACCACAGGCATCACCAGGGTGCAGAGCTACTCTGCCATCAGCAGCCTCACCCTCACGGGGAGCGCCTTGCCCCTGCTTGTGGAGAACGTTGGCGCGGTTCACGCGGCAACGGCCAGAATGGGCAACGGCAAAGTCGTCGTCATCGGCAGCATAGTCGCCGACAGCACCAACTTCTACGTCGGCCAAGCGCGGCAGTTTTCCAACCAAACCGTCGATTATCTCGCCCGCGCAACGGCGCTTCCGTGGCTCATCCCCACCCCGGAGCAAGGCGTCCTGGCAGCCAGAGGCACGGCAGACCTTCGGCTTGATATTGATGCCGGAAACCTTGTCGGCGGCACCTACAACGCCACCATCAGCTTTGAAACCACTGACCCTGTGGCTCCAAGCGTCGCGCTGCCTGTCGCCTTGCGCGTCACAGGCATACCACAAATCGTCGTCAACAAGCCCGCCATCCCTTTTGGCAATGTGGTACTCCACAACGACATCCGCCGCACGGTGACGATCTCCAACCCTGGCACCGACACGCTCACCCTCAGTTCGATCTCCATCACCGGGGCAGACAGCCATCTTTTCATTCCACAAGCCACCGCCCCCATCAACATCGCGGCAAAGGGTGAATACAGCCTAGAGCTGGGGTTCACACCCATCGCGCTGGGCAAATTTTCAGCCTCCCTGGTGCTGGCAACGAACGTGCCCGGCACGCCCACCTTGACGCTGCCGCTCACGGGCACAGGCTCCCGGCCACCGCAGATCAGCGTCACCCCCCAGATAAGAAATTTGAGCCTGAAACAAGGCGAGCAGCGCGGCGTCACCTTCACCATTCACAATGCAGGACCTGGGCCGCTGGACTGGAACTGGGCCGACATCATTGAAGATAACAGCATCTATTTGCATACCAAAGCCATCGTCTTCAGCCCGGCTGAAGGCAGCATCGCGCCGAGGAAGTCGGCCACACTGACTGTCATATTCGACGGCAATTATTGGCCCACAGGAAGTTACCTCGAAACGTTTGCCATACACTCACAGGACACCGCCACGCCGAATGTCATTTGCAACATTGCCATTACCGTTGCCCGCGGCCCGGCCCTCTTGGCGGTGCCCGATCCCTTGGCCTTTGCCCCGTGCTTCACGTATTCGCAGAACGAGGAAGTCCTTCGCCTCCAAAACAATGGCGAACTCCCCCTGACACTCAAAGGAGCCTTCTCCACCAACCCCGCCTTCAGCCTCGTCGGCAAATTGCCGACCACCCTCCAGCCCATCTATTCCGCAGGAAGTTCCCAGTCGTTCAAAGTCAGGTTTAAGCCCACCAAGCCCGGCACAACGAGCGGCTACATCTGCCTGCTCAGCAGCACCGGCACGCGCCGCCTCTATGTCCCCGTCTCCGGCACAGCCACCAACGGCCCAATCATGCGCGTCGCCCCGGCGGCGCTGGCGATGACCTTGGAGCCCGGCATCATCACCAGCCGTCCGTTGGCTCTCACCAACACAGGTTCGTCCACCCTTGTCTGGAATGTCACCACCAGCTCGGACACAAGCCCATCCTGGCTCACCACCACCCGGCCCAGCGGACGCACAGAACCTGGAGGCAGCATGGACATGATGCTGAACATCGACACCTCCACACTCACCGCTGGCATTCATAAAGGCATCGTCACCCTCTCGGGCAATGACCCGCTGCACTCACAAATCAAAGTGCCTGTCACGATCACCGTACTTAGCGCTGCCGTCGCTATCATCGCGCCCACGAACCTGAGTTTTACCGACACCTGGATCGGTCGCCCGCAGATTGGCGACCTCACGCTGAGCAACCCAGGCAACGAAACACTCATCGTCACCAGCATTGAAAGCAGCAGCTCCACCGTGGTAGCCAACGGCACAGCCAGCATGGCTCCTGGCCACAGCATTAGGCTCAGTGTCATCCACGTCCCAACTGTGCCAGGCAGCACCACCGCCACCCTCACTCTACGTTCCAACGCCAAGGCCACCCCCGTTATCACCGTGCCCGTCACCGCGACCGCCGTGCTGCCAGCCACCATCAGCGTCGCCCCCGTCAGCATTTCCGACACGCTCGCCCCAATACACGTCAGCAATCACGACCTCACCCTTTCAAATACCGGCGGCGCACCCCTGCAATGGAGCGCCGAGCTGCGCAACGTCACCAGCTCTGGCATCGCCACCGCCGACCTCGCCAGCACCCTCGCCCGGCTCGACACCGCAGCCAGCAGCCTCACCGCCGCCATCCCCAGCCGCTATGACTTCAGCGATGGCATCACTGGCACCTCCATCAGCGATGGCGGTGGCGACATGTTCGACGGTGGCAACTACCTCAACACCAGCCTCGGCTCCTCCATCCCCTACGCCGACGGCCTCGTCGCCAGCCATGCCGCCGTCGGAGCCACAGGCCGCTACTTCACCAAAAAACATCCCGGCCTCTTCGTCTTCGCCGCCGATCTCGTTGGAGTCACGAGCTTCAACACCAGCGGCGGCCTCGGTGCCGACGGCAGCGGTAGCCTCTCCGGCACCGTGCTCACGCGCATCGTCAACGGCGTCACCTATAAAGGCTTCGTTAAACGCGTGTATGCCGCCAGCGACCCATCCGTCAACCACCTCATCATCGTCGCCGACTCCCCCGGCCTCGCCCACACCTACCCCAACGACACCAACAACGATTTGCACACCATCAGCGGCTTCGGCAGCGGCACCACACGGCTTTATCATCTGCTCTTCGCAACCGCCAATGGCGGCCAAGTCAGCGACGCCACCTTCGGCACGCTCATGGATCTCTTCCTCACCAGCGTCCACGCAGCCCCACTGCCGCCCTGGGCCACCCTCAGCACCGCCAGCGGCAGCAGCGCCCCCGGCGGCAGCAGCAGCATTCGGCTAACTCTCGCCTCCGGCAGCATCGACGCAGGCACCTACACCGCCACAGTGCGCATCACCAGCGACGCCCTCATCGCCAGCACCGTCAATGTGCCCGTCAGCCTCACCATCACTTCGCAGTCCGTCCTCGTCGCAGAACCCAGTCCTCTCGTCTTTGGCAATGTCTTCCGCTACGCCAGCAAGACCTTGCCGCTTACCCTGCGCAATGCTGGTAACGCACCGCTCACCGTTGCTTCAGCCAGCCTCGGCAGCGCCGCCTACACGCTCAGCGGCTTCACCTTCCCGCTCGCGTTTGCGCCGCGCACTAGCAGCCTCGGCAGCGTCACCTTTGCCCCCACAGCCCTGGGTTCAGATGCCAGCAGCATCGACTTCACCGCCAGCCCCACGCAGGCCGTTGCCCTGCCCCTCACTGCCACCAGTATCGCTGGCCCTGAAGCCTCGCTCGCGCCCGGCAGCATCACCCTCACCCTCGATCCCAACAGCTTCGACAGCCGCACCCTCACCCTTGCCAATGCAGGCTCCGCGCCGCTCACCTGGTCGGCCAAACTAACGGGCATGAGCGGCATCGCCAGCCTCGCGAGCGACTCCCGAACTGGCATCACCGCCAGCGGTGCCAGCAGCCCGCTCACGCTCAACTTCACCCTCGGCAACTACAGCCCAGGCATCTACACCGGCAGCCTCAATGTCATCACCGACGACCCGCTGCACACCAGCTTCAGCGTGCCCATCAACCTCACCATCGCCTCCAAGCCACACCTCACCGCCACCCCCTCGCCCATCGCCTTCCCCGGCGTCTTCGCCCACGGCAGCAGCAGTGTCGGACTCACCCTGAGCAACACTGGCAACGCCACGCTTGCCATCACCGGCCTCACCGCCAGCGATCCCGCCTTCAGCCTCACTGGCATTACTTTCCCCTTCCCCCTCTACCCGGACTCAAGCCACAGCGTCACGGCTCATTTCAACCCCGCCACCGTCGGCACCTTCAGCGGCCAGTTCACCTTCACCACCGACATCCCCGACCAGCCCAGCCTAGCCCTCCCCGCCAGCGGCACCGCCACCGCAGGCCCCATCATAAACATCACCCCAGCCAGCCTCAGCTACACCCTCGTACGAGGTGCCAGCGCGGTAAAAACACTGCGCATCGCCAACACTGGCGCTGCCAGTCTCGACTGGGCTGGCACAACCACCGGCATCACTGGCGGAGTCGAACCGACGGCGGGTCTCGCAGGTGTGCTCGCCCGGCTCGACGGCACCGCAGCCGCCTCCATCACCACTCTAGTTCCAAATCTTTACAACTTCTCCGAAGGTGTGACTGGCAGCAGCATCAGCGATGGCAGCAGCATCAGCGATGGTGGCGGCGACATGTATGACGGCGGCAACACCCTCAACACCAGCCTCGGCAGCGCCATCCCCTACTCCGACGGCCTCGTCGCCAACCACACCGCCGTCGGAGCCGCTGGTCGCTACTTTACCAAGAAACACACTGGCCTCTTCGTCTTCGCCGCCGACCTCGTCGGAGCCAGCAGCTTCTTCATCAATGGCAATCTCGGTGCCGACAGCTCCGGCACCGCCGACGGCACGGTGCTCACCCGCAGCATCGGCGGCATCAGTTACAAAGGCTTCGTCAAGCGCGTTTACGGCACCAGCGATCCTTCGGTCAACCACCTCATCATCCTCGCCGACAGCCCTGGCCTCACCCACAGCTTCCCCACCGATACCAATGAAGACCTGCACACCATCAGCGGTCTCAGCGGCACCACCCGGCTGTATCACATCCTCTTCGCCACCAGCAGCGGTAGTCTTGTCAGCGACGCCACCTTCACCGCCGTCATGGATGAATTCATCACCCGCGTGATCCCTCCGCCCACGCAGCCCTGGTTCACCCTCAGCCCCGGCGGCGGCAGCACCAGCCCCGGCGGTGGCACCGATCTCACCGCCACGCTCGACACCACCAGCATCCCTCCAGGCACCTACACCCCCAGCCTGCGCTTCACCAGCAACGACCCCACCGCGCAGCCCAGCCTCGACGTTCCGCTCAGCATCAACGTCCTGCCCCGAGCCCTCGAAGTAGCCCCCGAAATCCTGCAAATCAAAACACTCGCCGCCGCCACGCCAGAGCCCGCCACCCTCGCCCTCACCACCGACGACACCACGCTCACCTGGACGGCCAGCAGAGATGCCTACTGGGTCAGCCTGGATCAAACCTCCGGCACAGGCGCTGGCAGCATCGGACTCACCTTCGCCAGCGACCTGCCCATCGGCACCCACCACGCCACCATCCGCATCTTCACCAGCACGCAAATCCTCGCCGTGCCCATTGAGTTGATTATTGCCCCCACCGCCTACACCCAGCTCATCACCGACCACCGTGCCAGCCGCCTGCTAGGCATCATCCGCGGCAGTGCAGGCCAGCCCAGTATGCTCGTTGCCATTGACCCTGCCACCCTGGCTCCACAGCGCCAAATTGACCTGCCTGCCGACATCACCGACGCCGACATCACCACCAACGCCACGACCCTCTACGCCATCAGCTTCGCGGGCCGCAGCATCACCCAGGTCGATCTCACCAGCTTCACCATCACCGCCACCAAACCCATCTCCCCGCCTGCCAACTATGGCAGCGGCGACATCTACCATTACAACCTCCAGACAGGTCGCCCTGGCATCATCTACTACACCGATGCCGACTATTATCCCGGCCTCCACACCTTCGACTTCGCCACTGGCACCGAGCGCACCGCCTCCCCTTTTTATCCCAGTTCCAACGGCGTCGGCGACTTCACCGTCAGCCCCGATGGCACCACCCTCTACGCCACCACTCAAAATGGCTGGAGCACCAGCAGCAGCATTACCCGCCTAGTTAAAATAAACGCCAGCACCGACACCCTCAGCGTCACCAGCACCTCCAACGACTACTTCTACCGCGCCAGCCTCAACAACCCCGTCTTCCTCGCCGACGACACTCTCAGCACCACCAACTCGCACTTCCTCACCAGCCAGTTCCCCGCCCGCAAAAGCCTCTTCACCAATAGCAGCTTCCAGGCAACCAGCGCCCATGGCGACTTCGCCGCCATGAGCACCGGGACGCTCATCGACACCACCACCGGTGCCATGCTCGCCACCCTGCCCGTCGCCACCAGCATCCTCGCCTTCTCGCCGGATCAAACCCACCTCATCTACTACCAACCCACCAGCCAGACGCTCGCCCGTTATTCGCTCAGCCCCTACCGCGCCCTGCCTCCAGCCACCACACGTCCCGGCATCCCCGACGCCTCGCAGCAACTCGCCGCCCCCACCGACCTCACCTGGACTACCAGCCCCCTCGCCGCCCGATACGCCGCCTACCTCGGCACAAGCCATGCCAGCGTGCTCGCCGCCACCCCCGCCAGCATTGGTATCTACCTCGGCACCACCCTTTCCACCAGCCTGCCCATTCCCCCTGGCACCCTCGTCCAAGGCGGCACCTACTACTGGCGCATCGACGCCGTCTCGCTTGATGGCACAGCCGTCCCCGGCCCCGTTTGGAGCTTCAGCCTGCCCGACATCACCACCAGCCCCCGCAGCCTCAGCCGCAGCGCCACCATTGGCAGCGTCACCAGCCAGACCGCCGACCTCAGCATCACCACCGCCAGCCCCGGCTTAAGCTGGTCGCTCACCTCCACCGCCCCCTGGATCACCCTCAGTCAAACCTCGGGCACAGGCTCTGGCAACGTCACCGTCACCCTCGACCTCCCCTCCCTCCCACTCGGAACCACAACCGCCAGCCTCAGCCTCGCCACAGCCACCCACACCCTCGCCATCCCCGTCAGTGGCTCCGTGTTCGGTCCCTACAACCTCATCAAACTTGAAGCCGACCACACTCTGCCCGGCATCTACGGCCTGCATCGCGACCCCGCCAACCCCAGCACCAGCACCCTGCTCTGGATTGACCCCACCACCGCCGCCATCACCCGCAGCATCGCTCTCGGCAGCGACACCCTCGACTTCGCCCACCACGTCGCCGACGACCGCATCTACGCCCTCACCAATGGCGGCAGCACCGTAAAGCTCTACAACCGCCAGACCGGAGCCAGCGCCGGGCAGTGGAACCTCGCGACACCGGCCCGCAGGATCTATGCGGGTCGGCTTGGCTTCATCGTGGTTGAAACCCCGACGGGTGCTGGCCCCACTTCGCCCAGCCTTCAGCAGCGCGCGTCAATCACCGGCACAGCCGTTGGGGCGAGCAGCATCCAATCCCCATCCCTTTACGTTTCATCCACAAACGGCGCTATCATCCATTCAGCCGACTTCTCTGTTGGCAGTGGTTTCACCGCGTTATCCACCTTCAGCGTGGACAGCACTGGTTTCACAGGTGTTCGCAACTCCGCAAACTACACCCCCGGCGGACTCGGCTCCAGCCTCGTCCTCAGCAACAACGAGACCCGGCTCTTTTACAAACAGCAGCCCTACGTCGCCGCCACGCTCTCCGCACTTCCCTCCCTTGGTGCCGACATTTATGCCGCCTCGCCCGACGCCCAGATCGCCTACTCCGCCAGCGCCGCCCTCAGCACCGCCACCGGGCAGACGCTACTAGCCCTACCCTTCAGCACCACCCTCATGGCCGCGTCCGCCAACGGCAGCCACCTCCTGCTCTACGACCCCGCCACCCACATGCTCCAAGCCGTCGCCATCGGCACCCTCGTACCCGCTTCCGCGAGCCTCGACTTCGGCACCACCATGATCGGCACCCCCGCCACGCGCAGCCTCACCATCGCCAACAGCTCCGGCCAGGATGTCACCGTCAGCCTCGCTTCGGATAATGCGATGTTCAGCCCCACCGCGAGCAGCATCATGATCAATCGCGGCCAAAGCAGCACTGCCAACTTAACCTTCAGCCCCACCTCCATTGTTACGGCTCAAGGCACCTTGACCCTCAGCGTCACTGACCAGCCCGGCTTCACCCGCAGCGTAGCGCTCGCGGGCAAAGGAGTGGCCGCAGGCACCTTTCGCACCGTCACCTTCAACACTGCCTCCTACGGGAATACCAACCCCCATGTCGAGGTCGGCATGGACACCACCGTCGCAGGCGGTATGCAGATCATTGACGCTACTACCTCTGGGCGCTGCTACAACGGCACCAAGCACCTTGCCTTCGCCTATGGCCAGTATCCCATCACCTTCGTCCGCAGCGATGGTGGCAGCTTCAAGGCCCAATCCATTGACCTCGGCGAATACAGCTATGTCTTCCCTAACCCTTCCACCGTCACTTTCCAAGGCACGAAAACCGACAGCACCGTCGTCACCGCCAGCTTTAACATTGACGGCATTTTCGACGGCCTCGGCCCCATCGCCGACTTCCAGACCTTCACCTTCCCTGCCACCTTCACGAACTTGCGCTCACTCTCCAGCTCAAATGAAATCTACTCCCTGGACAACTTTGTTTTCCAACCCCTCAGTGCGCCCGCATCGCTAGCAACCGCCATTGTCAGCACCACACCCAAAGCCTCCGCAGCCCAAACAAAAACACTCGACCTCGACGGCGACGGCAATCTCGACACCACGGGACTCATCCCCACCACCACGTCCACCAGCGCCGCTGGCCTCACCACCAGCGCCTTCACCTACACCCGCAAACTCGGCTTCCCCGAGGCCGCCTATGTAATCGAAGCCAGCCAAGATGGCCAGACGTGGATCAGCCTCGCACCCGGCCATGACTACACCATCGACAGCCGCAAACCCGGTAATGATGGCACCGAGATCCTGCATTTAAGCATCCCCGCCGAAAGCGCAGGCGGCTGGCAATTCCGACTCAGCGTGAAGCCTTAAGCCGTGAGAGCGACAGCTTCTCGCTTGCCTTCCCGCCTACGCACCGCCACATCGCGGCGACATGGAAAGCACCTACCACCAACGCTTCGGCGGCATCGCACGTCTTTACGGCAACGCCGGACTCGACCGCCTGCGCACCGCCCACGTCTGCATCATCGGCGTCGGCGGCGTTGGCTCATGGATCGTCGAAGCCCTTGCACGCAGCGGCATTGGTGCGCTGACGTTGATCGACATGGACGACGTCTGCATCACCAACATCAACCGTCAGCTCCCGGCGCTGGATGACACCCTCGGTCTGCCCAAGGTGCGCGTGCTGGCCGAGCGTGTGGGTTTGATCAACCCCGAGTGCCGCGTGAACCAAGTGCTGGAATTCATCACGCCAGGCAACGTCGAGCGGCACATGGCCGCAGGCTTTACTTATGTCATTGATGCCGTGGATCGTATGTCCATCAAGACCGCCATCATCGCCGCCTGCCACGCCAAAAATATGCCTATGATCACCCTTGGTTCCGCTGGTGGACGCCGTGATCCCACGCAAATCCGCGTCACCGACCTTGGCTTGTCCGGCAACGATCTGCTGCTGCAACAAGTGCGGCGCAAGCTGCGCAAAGACCACGGCTGGGCCAAGAGCGACGATGGGCGCGCCCAGCTCATGGGTGTGCCCTGCGTCTTCACCAAGGAGCACCCCATCTTCCCCTGGGCCGATGGCTCCTGCTCGATGAAACCCGAGCCCGGAGCCGACACTGGCCTAAGCCTCGACTGCGCAGCGGGCTTCGGTGCCGCCACGCATGTCACCGGTGCTTTTGCGTTTGCTGCGGTGGGCGAGGTGTTGCGGGGGATCGTGGAGCGAGCTGCGATTCAGTAATCGTTTACTTCTCTCCAGCCTCCCGCCGCTGTACCCATTTCTTCTCAGCGCTCAGTGCCGCCATCGTTTCGGCCAGTCGCTTGGCGATGGTCTCGGGCTGTTTGGCGAAGGTATTCCACACGATGTATTCGCGCTGATACGTTGGCTTCAGCGAGTCGAAAAAAGCCGCAGCGGCGGGGTTCTTTTTCAGCGCAGTCGCCAGCGTCTCGGGCATGGGCATGGGCTCACGTTTCCTCGGTGGCGGTGGTGGGATGTGCGGCATGGCATCAAGCTGGGCAGCAGCGCGGATGAGGGCACGCAGCGCCGCGCGGTCGATGTCGTCGAGCGTGGTCAGCCGCACGTTGCGGATCGAGAGATTGCCTTCGCCCAGGGTCATCAGCTTGGCGGGATCAGGCAGCTCGGAGCCTCGAAAAAAGGTGAGCTGGGCGTCCTGCTTGAATCCGCCGATAGCGACGATGCGCTTGAGGCCCGAGTAGCAGAGCATGTTGGTATTCACCGTCTCGGCGAGGTCGGGTTCCCAACGAAGGATCCACTCGCGCAACGCCTCGCACAGAGGCCGCGAGAAGTCAGGGCAGGTAGCCAGCCATTGGTTGGGGTTCTTGGTGCGCGAGCGGCGGATGTCCATGGGGAGAAATGATGAGTTATGAATGATGAATGGATGCAACGTAAGCGCTTGCCTGTCCTCCGCCTTTGCTGTTCAGACATTCATCACTCATCACTCATCACTCATCATTCATCATTCATCACTTCCCATTATGCCTCTCACCAACCGCATCGCTTTCGTCTCGGGAACCTCACGGGGTCTCGGTGAAAAATTTGCCCTCACCCTCGCCAAAGCTGGAGCTGACCTTGTCGTGAGCAGCCGCACGCTGGCCTCGCTGGACAAGATCAAAACCGAGATCGAAGCCCTAGGCCGTCGCTGCTTCGCGGTGGAGCTAGACGTGCGCTCCATCGACAGCATCAAAGCCGCCGTGCAGGCCGCGAAGGCCCACTATGGCCGCATCGACATCCTAGTGAACAACGCTGGCTGCAACGTCCGCAAGCCCGCCACCGAAGTCACCTGGGACGACTGGAATCTCATCCTCGACACCAACTTGCGCGGCTCCTTTTTCATGGCCCAGCAAATCGCCACCGAGCTGATGATCCCAGCGGGCTACGGGCGCATCATCAACATTGGCTCTGTGACCTGCGTGGCGGGCTACGCAGGCCTCGCGCCGTACGGTGCGAGCCGTGGCGGTGTGAAGCAGATGACCATGAGCCTCGCCCACGATTGGGGGCAGAAAGGCATCACGGTGAACGTGCTCGCGCCGGGCTGGTTCAAGACCGCGCAGAACCGCGTGATGTATGAGGACACAGGCTGGGTGGACTACCTGTGCGAAAGGATTCCCTTGGGCCGTCCCGGTGCGATGGAGGATCTCGAAGAGCCGCTCGTCTTCCTCGCCAGCGAAGGCAGCCGCTACGTCACGGGGCAAGTCCTGCTGGTCGATGGCGGCATCAGCGTGGGGGCCACGCGTGCGCTGCCAGCGAAGCCCACTCCCTCCTTGCCAAACCAGCAATAGCCGCGACTATCCCGGCCCTTTTCCCCCGATAAATTATGGCAAAAAAAACGATCCGTGACCTCGACCTCTCTGGCAAGCGCTGCCTTGTGCGCGTGGACTTTAACGTGCCTCTGGAGCGGCAGAATGGAGCCATCGTCATCACCGACGACACGCGTATCCGCGAGACACTGCCCACTCTGAATTACCTTATCGAAAAGGGCGCACGCGTCATCCTATGCAGCCACCTCGGCAGGCCCAAGGGCAAGCGCACCGCCGACGAGAGCCTCGCTCCCGTGGCCCCCGCGCTGAGCGCTCTGCTGGACCGCCCAGTGGCCTTTGCTGATGACTGCGTGGGTGCTGATGCCAAGGCCAAAGCACTGGCGCTGGGCAATGGCGACGTGCTGCTGCTGGAGAACACCCGCTTCCACGCTGGTGAGGAAGAAAACGATGCTGCCCTGTCCGCCCAGATGGCCGACCTCGCCGAGGTTTTCGTGAATGATGCCTTCGGCAGCGCCCACCGTGCGCACGCCTCCACCGCTGGCGTGGCGACCATCCTGCCTGCCGTCTCTGGCTTGCTGATGGAGAAAGAACTGGCCTATTTGCACGACGAGCTGGAAGCCCCTGAACGCCCCTTCGTCGTGATCCTTGGTGGCGCGAAGGTGAACGACAAAATTGCCGTCATCAATCGCCTGTTGGAAAAGGCCGATACGATCATTATCGGTGGCGGCATGGCTTACACCTTCCGCAAGCTCGTCCAAGGCATCACCTTGGGCAAAAGCCTCTACAAGCCCGAGTGGGAGCCCACCGCCCAGGCCGCGCTGGATAAGGCCAAGGAGCGTGGCGTAAAGCTCCTCATCCCCGTGGATGCCTTGATTACCGACTCCTTCAATTTCGATACGAAGACCGTTGGCACCACGCGCTACACCGCCGTGAATGAGAACATTCCAGATGGTTGGGAAGGCGTCGATATCGGCCCTGAATCGGTGAAGCTTTTTTCCGCTGAAATCGCCAAGGCCAAGACCGTCATCTGGAACGGCCCGATGGGCGTGTTCGAGATCAAGGCCTGCGCAAAAGGCACCTTCGACATCGCCGAAGCGATGGCCGCCAACACCAGCGCCAAGAATATCATCGGCGGTGGCGATAGCGTGAAGGCCGTGAAGAAAGCCAAAGTGGCCGACAAGATGACCTTCATCTCCACCGGCGGTGGAGCCAGCCTTGAGCTGCTGGAAGGCAAGTCATTGCCCGGCGTCGCGGCACTGGCCGACAAATAAAAATGAAGCATTGACCTTCATCTCCCCTCATTCATCACTCCATACTCATCCCCCTCCGCCATGTCCTACATCGCCCACCGCAAGCCCATCATCGCCGCCAACTGGAAGATGCACAACAGCCCCCAGGAGACGGATGACTTCATGCGTGCCTTCCTGCGCCTCGTGCCGGACAAGTGCCCCATTCAGATCGTCATCGCGCCTCCATCCATCAGTTTGCCCAAGGCCGTGGACATTCTGCGCAACGTGCGTCATTCCATGATCGAACTGGCCGCGCAGAACATGTCGCAGCATCCTGCGGGTGCCTACACAGGCGAGATCAGCGCCCGAATGCTGAAGGAAGTCGAAGTGAAGCACGTCATCCTCGGCCACAGCGAGCGCCGCAGCCTTTACGGCGAAACCAACGCCATCGTGAACGCCAAAGTCACCGCAGCGCTCGAAGCACGGCTACATCCCATCCTCTGCGTTGGCGAGACTCTGGAAGAACGCGACGCCGGACAAGTCGAGCGCGTGTTGGAAAGCCAACTGCGCGAGAGCCTGCATGAAATTGGTGCCCGCCGTGTCCTCGACTGCGTCATCGCCTACGAGCCCGTCTGGGCCATCGGCACGGGCCGCACCGCCAGCCCACAGCAAGCCCAGGAAGCTCATGCCTTTGTGCGCAAAGTCCTCACCGACATCTACGGCGAAGACACCTCCAACAAAATTCGCATCCAGTACGGCGGCAGCGTGAAGCCCAACAACATGGCCGAACTCATCTCCCAGCCCGATGTCGATGGTGCCCTCGTCGGCGGAGCCAGCCTGGAACCCGGAAGCTTCTGGGAAATCTGCCGCGCGGCCATTGAGTCCGAGAATGTCCTGAATCAGAGCGGCGCAGTGTAGTTACTGCCGTGCATCATGTTTTGAAATGAGCGCCGCACTCTGGCGAATGCGCCTACGGTGTGCTGATCCGAGTAGGCGCGTTCGCCAGAACGTGGGTTTGTTCATGGCGGCAAGATCGTTGTTATGCGCCGTGTATCAGCCTTCCTCCAGCGCCGACGCTACCGCGCCTTCAAATCCCCGCGAGCCCTCGCGCCAGCCGAGACGCTCATCCAGTATCTCCATCCGCCGGATCAAATCCGCCACATGCTGCCGGGGATACGGCCCACCCGCTGCCGCGCAGAAGTGCGAGCGACAGCCAAAGGGACGGTGCTGGTAGATCGTGCAGCGCCCCTCTTTCCCCAAGCTCGGGCACGCGCCCTCGGCATGAGGCACGAGCTTTTTTTTGCCACTCGCCCTCACACCCTGCGCGGCATACAGCGCCTCAATGCGCGTCAGCAACGGCGTCTTACCCGTCTGGCGGAAGTGGCAGCACCCCGTACGCAATTCACAAGCGCGAGCCAAGGGACGCGCCGCGAGGTCAGCATAGATGGTGCGCAGCTCCGCGAAGAGCGCTTTGAGTTCGGTCTTGGGCATAAAGCAATGAGGCTGAGCATCAGAGCTTCTGATTAACGATTAGCGAATAAAGATTCACGGCACAACACTTCAGCAAGTGCCGCGTTTCGGGTTCACCTCGCCAATCCTTCGCGCCCCGCCTTTCGCCTTGTCTCAGCCGACTTCCCGCGAGAATCTCCACGCTCATCTCTCCCCACCATGCTTGCTATTCTCGACGTACTCATCGGCCTCATATTCATTTACGGTCTTTTCAGCGTGCTCGTCTCGGCTGCCACCGAGCTGCTCCTCACGGTCTGGTCGCAACGAGGTAAAACGCTCTGGATGGCGGTGCAGGGACTACTTCCTGCCGATGCCAACGAGGGGAAATCCAATGTCGTCACCGAATTCCTCAAGCATCCACTCGTGCAGGGTCTGGGCGCGGCAGAGCATGATGCCAATGCTAAATCGAGCAGCATCCTCGAATTCCTGGGGAATATCTGGGCTCGTATCAAGAGCGCCCCTCAGCGCGAGGGCGTGCGTGCCTCCTTTCCCTCCTACCTGCCCACGCATGTGTTTGTCGATACCGTCATGCATCTGCTGCGCAGTGGCAGCATACGCCATGGCAACGAGAGCGCTCAGGCCGATGTGAACGATCTCATCAACGACGTCGTCAGCGAGCCCATGCGCACCACTTTGCAAGCCCTGCATCAGTCATCGCAAGAACTCGGCATCCCCTTTCGTGCCCGCCTGGAGCACTGGTTCAACGACTCGATGGATCGCGCCTCTGGCTGGTACAAGCGGATGTCGCAGATCGTCATGGTGCTCGTCGCTTTCATCCTCGCCGTATGGTGCAATGTCGATACGCTGCGCATCATCGCCGTGCTCTCGGTGAACAAAGACGTGCGCAAAAGTGTGGCCGACTCCGCCGCCGATTACGTCGCCACACAGCTCAACCGAAATAACACGTTTCAGGGTCAACAAACCCCATGGCCACCACCCAGTCTGCCTGCGAAGGCGACGCCTAGCCCGGCCCCCGGCCTCACGCCAGTGCCCCCTACATCCGCAGCCCCTGCCGCTGCCGCTGCCGCTGCGCTCCCATCTTCGGAACCAGCCACCGTCGAACAAAAAGTGGATGAGTTAAACTCCACGATGATGCGCATCAATACCCTCGGCCTTCCCATCGGCTGGGGCAAGGCCGAGTCGCTCTATGCCCTCGCTGCTTGGCCCTTGGTCTTGATCGGCTGGATGATGTCGGCCCTCGCCGCGACCCTAGGAGCGAACTTTTGGTTCCAAATCCTGGGCAATCTCGTGAAGCTGCGCATCACGGGTCCCAAGCCCAAAACGGCCAATCCCAGCGTGGCCTCTGCCATAACCACGGCTACGACCACAACGTCCGCGATGACTTCCAACTTTGCCTCGCTCAACCAAGCACAGCCGCTGCCAGCCTACAGCATGACCGAACCCATGCAGCCAGAAGCGCCACCAGCGGGTTATGGGCTAGAGCCGATGCCCGATGACGCCGCGATGGCATGAGAGTGACCTCGAGCTAAACCGCATCAGCCAGCAGCGCATCCACATCCGCCTCGCTTACCTTCCACGAGCACATGAAGCGCGAGCCACCGCCCGCGATGAAGTTGTAGTAGCGCCAACCCTTAGCCTTCAGCGCCGTGTCGATCTCTTCGGGCAACAGGCAGAACACTGCGTTGGCATCGACGGGGTATAAAATCTTTACGCCCGGCAGCCTGCCCAGTCCCTCGGCCAGCCGCCGCGCGATGGCGTTGCCATGCAGTGCGTGGCGACGCCAGGTCTCATCGCGCAGCATTCGCAGCCACTGCGCGGAGATGAAGCGCATCTTCGAGCAGAGCTGCCCAGCCTGCTTGCAGCGGTAGGCGAACTCATCCCCCAGGGCGCGGTCGAAGAAAACGACCGCCTCGGTGACGGCCATGCCCAGCTTCGTGCCGCCGAAGCACAGCACATCCACACCCGCCCGCCAGGTGAGGTCGGCAGGCGCACCACCCAGCGCGGCGAGGGCATTGCTGAAGCGCGCACCATCCATGTGGACGCGCAGATCGTGGCGCTTCGCCAACTCGCACAGCGTCGCGATTTCAGCGGGCTGATACACCGTGCCCAACTCTGTGCTCTGGCTAAGACTCAGCGCTCGTGGTTTCGGATAATGCAAATCGCGGCGATGGGTGATGAGGTGCTCCACGCTCGCCGCATCCAACTTGCCGTTGGGGCCTTTGGCGATCAGCAGCTTGGAGCCATTGGAGAAGAACTCCGGCGCACCACATTCATCCGTCTCAATGTGCGCCCGCTCGTGGCAAATCACGCTGTGATAAGATTGCGTCAGTGTGGCCAGCGCCAGCGAGTTCGCCGCTGTGCCATTGAAAACAAAATAGACATCGCAGTCCGTCTCGAAGAACTCCCGGAACGCCTCGCAGGCCTCGCGCGTGATCTCGTCATCGCCGTAGGAAGGCTGAAAGCCAGCATTGGCCTCATCCATCGCTAGCCATGCCTCAGGGCAAATGCCCGCCGTATTGTCCGAAGCGAAGTGATATTTGGGTGGAAACATGGCGGTGGGATTAAAGCGCGAAACGTCAAACGCAAGCCTCCGCCATGCCTTTCCATCACAAAGGCTGAGCCTCCAAAGCCTACGCCTTCATCCCCTCTTGCCGCAGGTAGTTCTCCACCCAGGCGATGTCGTAGTTGCCATTTTGGAAGTCGCTGGTGGTGATGATTTTGCTCTGCAACGGGATCGTCGTTTTGATGCCTTCGATCATGAACTCACCGAGCGCTCGGCGCATTCGGCGGATAGCGATGTCTCGCGTGGCTCCGACGACGATCAGCTTGGCGATCATGGAGTCATAATACGGCGGCACTTCATAGCCGGAATAGACGTGAGTATCGACACGCACGCCGCGTCCGCCGGGGGCATACCAGTGGGTGATGCGGCCTGGGCTGGGGGCAAAGTTACGCGCAGGATCTTCGGCGTTGATGCGGCACTCGATGGAGTGGGCACGCGGGGTGTTTTTGATGACGTGCTCGGAGATGGGCAAGCCAGCGGCGATGCGAATCTGCTCCTTGATCAGGTCGCAGCCATAGACTTCTTCAGTGATGGGATGCTCCACCTGGATGCGGGTATTCATCTCCATGAAATAGAAATTTTTGCAGTCGTTATCGACGAGGAACTCGATGGTGCCGCAGTTCTCATAGCCGATCTCTTTGCAGAGGCGCACGGTGGCGTCGCCCATGGCTTTGCGCATTTCGGGGGTGATCTTGGGCGAGGGGCACTCCTCGATAATCTTTTGATTGCGGCGCTGCATGGAGCAGTCGCGCTCGCCTAGGTGGACGACGTTGCCGTGGCTGTCGGCGACGACTTGGAACTCGATGTGATGAGGACGCTCGACGAGTTTTTCCATGTACATGGTGCCGTCGCCAAAGCACTTGATGGCTTCTTGGCTGGCCTGCTGATACATGCTGCGCAGGGTGGCTTCGTTTAAAACGGGGCGCATCCCGCGACCGCCGCCGCCTGCTGTGGCCTTCAGCATGACGGGGTAGCCGAGGCGGTTGGCGACTTCGAAGGCTGCTTCTTCATTTTCGAGGATGCCGTCGGAGCCAGGGGTGATGGGCACGCCGTATTTGATGGCAGTGGCGCGAGCGGTGTTTTTGTCGCCCATCATGGAGATGACTTCGGGCGATGGGCCGATGAATTTGATCTTACAGTCGCGGCAGATTTGGGCGAACTCGGCCTTCTCGCTGAGGAAGCCATAACCGGGGTGGATGGCATCAACGTTGGCGATCTCGGCGGCGGCGATGATGCGCGAGATTTTCAGGTAGCTCTCGGTGCTCGGCCCTGGCCCGATGCAGATGGCTTCATCGGCGAGGTGGACGTGCATGGAATCCACATCAGCCTCGGAATAGACAGCGACAGTTTTGACGTCGAGTTCCTTGCAAGCACGAATGATGCGGAGGGCGATCTCGCCACGGTTAGCGATGAGGACTTTTTTGAACATGGGAGAGGGGAGGAGCGAGGGGTGGAAACGATGTCTGAGGCGGAGGGACAAGGGGTAAGGCATAAGGGGCAAGGGCCGAAGGGGAAGAGTAGGGAACGCCCAAGGTCAGTCAGAGCAGAGGTCGCCCCCTTTTACCTTATCCCTTATCCCTTATCCCTTATTCCTTGTCCCTTCCCTGCTTCTCCCCTTACTTCAATTGGAACAACGGCTGGCCGTACTGCACGGGCTTGCCGTCCTCGGCGATGACGCGGGCGATGGTGCCGCGTGCTTCGGCTTTGATTTCGTTCATGACCTTCATCGCCTCGATAATGCAGACGACGGTGTTTTCATCGACTTGGTCGCCGACGTTGACGAAGATCTTTTCGCCGGGGGCGGCGGAGCGATAAAAGGTGCCGACCATGGGCGAGGTGATGCTGGGGCCGACGGGATCTGCGATGACGATGGGCGCTGCGGCAGCGGATGTGGCAGGAGCGGCGGCGAGGGCCTGTGGGGCGAACTGCTGCGGAGCCTGCGCGTAGCTGATTTGGTGAGAACTGCCGCCGCCTATGGGGAGCACGGTGAGTAGTTCCTTCAGCGCGTCGATGTCGTGCCCGCGTCTTAGATTGAGGGAAGCATTGTCGCGTTCGAGTTGGAAGCTGGTGATGTCGTTCTTCGCCATGAGGTCAACGATTTCTCGGATCTCGCTGAGGTCGAAGGCGGTGCCGCTCGTGCTGGGTGATGATGTTATGTCTTTAGCCATGATAGAGGGGATTGTTGAAACGATATTGCCATGAAGGCAAGGCTAAAGGCGAGGACGACTTTTCCTTTTGAGTCAACAGAGGGTATTGGATGAGCGGCAAAAGGACTATCGAGGGTCGCCAAGGCTAGGTTTTCTGTGGGCCATGGCCACGCTCTCAAGCCACCAGCCGCACCTCGGCGGCGCTGGTGAGCACCTGCGTCTCGCCATTGGCGAGTTCCAGCATCAAGTGCCCCTCGATATTTAAGTCCAGCGCACGGCCAAAGACGGGGCTGCCATTGACCAGGGCGCGGACGTTTTTGCCCAACAGTAGGCTGCGCTCGCGGACATAGCTCATGGTTTCGGCATAGCCGTCATCCCAAGCTTCCAGGGCGATCGTCAGCTCTAGCAGCACGGCGGCGGCGATGGATTCACGCTCAATCCAACTGATGTTCGCGGGCATCTGCTGGAGCAGCGAGGTGGCGATGTGGTGCAGGTCGATGGAGAAGTTGAGCGTGTTCACGTTCAACCCGATGCCGAGCACGAGGAAGGGGCCTTCAGCACTGGTGTAGGTCTCAGCGAGCAGGCCACAGACCTTTCTCGCGCCAATATGAATATCGTTGGGCCACTTGATCGTGGGGCGCAGCGGCACGCAGGTGCTGATGGCGCGGCAGATGGCAGCGGCGGCAAGTGTGGTGAGCCGAGGCCACAGCTCGGCGGCCACACGCGGACGCAGCAGCACGCTGAACATCAGATCGCGGCCTGCGGGCGTGACCCAGCTATTGCCTCGCTGCCCGCGCCCCTTGGTCTGCGAGTCGGTAAAAATGACCGTGCCACTGGGCGCACCCGCTAGGCCGGCATCGCGTGCGGCATCGCTGGTGCTGGGCAGTTCGTCATGGGCTTGCAGGTGCCAGAGCTGGGCATCTTGGCCGAGAGCTTCAGCGAGGCGAGTGGTGTCAAAGGGCTTCATCATTTTAAAGAAGTAGAGATTCGTCGGGATGCAGGGCGTCGTGGTCGTCGGCGCATTCCAGATGGCTGGTGATGACGACGCGCTTCGTCACCGAGGCACGCACCTCGGCTTCGATCTCAGTCGCCGTGAGATGCGCCGCACTCAATGAAATATCGTGGGGAAAAAGCAGATGCACATCCACCCAATGGATGCTGCCCGAGTCGCGATGGCGCAGCGCATGGAAGGTGATGCCATGCCTCGCCGTGGCAGTGGCGAGCGCAGTATCGAGGCCACGCGCGAGTTCAGGATCGGCCACATCCATAAGCCCATGCACACTGCGCGAGACTAGGCCATAGCCCGAGACCAGGATATTGCCCGCCATCAGCAGGCCACACACGGGATCCCAGCCATGCCAGCCCGTGACGTGCATAAGCCCAAGGCCCATCAGCGAGCCCAGACTCGTCCAGCAATCGGTAAGCACATGGTGGCCATTTGAGACGAGAATCAGCGACGACTCGCGCTTGCCCGTGCGAATGAGATAGGCCCCCAGCGCCGCATTAATAATGATGGTGAGCGCGATCAGCAGCACACCGCTATCGAGGTTCCCCGGCTCGTGGTTCTGCGTCCACTTCAGGATGGACTGGTAGATGATGAACACCGCCGCCAACACGATGAGCCCGCCCTCCACACCTGCGGAAAAATACTCCGCCTTGCCATGCCCATAACGATGGTCATCATCCGCTGGCTTGCCCACCAGCGCGAGGCTGTAAGCCGCAAACATCACCGCGACGACGTGGACGATCGACTCTGCCGCATCGCCCAAAATCGCCGCCGACCCGGTGAGCATGTAGGCCCCCACTTTGAGTACCAGCATGACGAATCCTGCGATAAGCGAGAGGCGCATGGCTCGGGCTGAAGCCGATGGTGCTTTGGTAGGGGCGAGGAGCATGTCAGTGATCGACGAGCGGTGATCCGTCATTCCTAATTCGTCATTCTTCGCCGAACTTCTCCCACACTGTGCCTTCATGGAAACTCGACGGCAGTTCCAGCAACACACGGCCCAGGAAATAAGCCGTCAACCACAGGCCCAACAGCCCCACGACGAACTGCGCTGTGACACTGAGCACAAACCAGTCGCGCTTCGGCTTTACCGTCGTCTGAGTCTTTGTTTTGAAGCAACCCGCACAGAACATCCGACGATCCAGCGCCGTCACACACTCGCGGCAAAACGAGCGCCCACAGCTCACGCACTTCGCCGCAGCCTCACGCTGCGGATGGTTCGAGCAGATCGCTCGCGAGAGGCTGGGAGTGGTGGCAGCGCTCATGGTTGATCTGGCGGGGTGGGTGGTGAGGGCACCTGCGGCACGGACGCAGCGGCGGCCCTAGCCATCGGTGGACGCAGAGCCGTAGGCAGTCCGAGCAATGCAAAAAATGTGCCCAATGCCGCGATGCCAACATTGACCCAGGCGACAAGAGGCTCGCTCTGGAATGTGGCATTCGAGAGGTAACGGATCACATCCAGCATCATCGTCACCCCACTCAGAGCACCCCGACTCGAGGAGCCCACTCCGCCATCTTTGACCATCACATAACCGAACAACGCATAGGCGACCACAAAGGCTAGCGCCACCGTGGCCACCTCGCCCCAGAGCGCGGTGAGCAGCACACCGGGTACACGATAGCGCATCATCGACCGTGCGAGTCCCGCCAATGACAACACCCCGCCCAGCACAGGCAAGAGGCCCGCAAAGGTAAAGAATGCTATCGACTGAATGAACAAGTCGGCCAAGCTCGCAGCCGAGCCGACCAACATCGTCACCAGCCCCCAGACCACCAGCTTGGAGCCAGGGAACGGAGGCTTGGCGATGTTACCAGCCATTCGCACTTGGCTGGCATTGGGCTGCTCACCGCTCCCCTCATGCAGCGACACCGCCACACCACCCTGGTGCCGCGTGCAGAGTTCGCTGAGCTGAGCCACGCAGGACTCCGCACGGCGCAGTCGGCCCAGCGGCTTCAATCGCAGCACCTGCACCGCTGTTTGTAGCTTGCAGACACAAGTGGGACCTTTCGCCAGATGCACGATCAGCAGGATCAGCAACGGCACGCCCACACTGGCAAAGACCACCGATGCCGTGGGGCTCGAACCCAGATTCATGACAACGCCCAACCCCATCAATCCGACCAGCAGCAACATCCAGATCGTCATCCACAAACCCGTGCGCGTGCGTCCATAAGTCAGCGCGTGGATGTTCTTGAAGTCGATGCGCCGATACTGCTCTTTGAACGGCAAAATTAAGCCCACAGCCTCGACGTAAAGCACGTGATCCGGCCCAGCCCACAGCGATCCCTTAGCCGCGCCACCCGCCAAGTAAGTGTAGTCTCCGAAGGTTTTTTTCATGATCTGTGTGCTTAAATTATCAGTCCTGGAAGAACCTGGCCTGAGTAAAAATAGCGACTCCGCCCAAGCCCATCGCGCAAAGTTCCAGCAGCGCCAGTATGAGCCCCAACACCAAACGCCAGCGACCTCGCGTCACCAGGCTGCCCGGCGTACGCCAGTGCCACAAACCCAGAAAAAAAGCAGCAGGAGCCGTCACTGTCATCATGCAGTACATGGCCGTCAGCGGCGGGATAAAGGGCCACGCCGCTAGGGCGAACACCACATTCCCCCACAGGGTGCGGCCCGTTTCAAAGCGCTCATCCTTGCCCTTGGCCCGCAGGTGATCCAGGCACTTCAGGCACACCGTATCACTGCCCCACTGTGCTGCCCACAGGTCAGAAATCAGCACACCGCAGTGCTTGCAGTCCTTGGTGGCACGGCGACTAGGATTGTAAAAACACACCGACTCCCCTTCCGCTGGCGGATCGGGGAGCAACGGCGGCTTCGGTGTATTGGCCTCTACAAACGACGGGAATACCAACACCTGGAGCGACCGCTTGCAGGCAAGGCATACCACTCCTCCGCGACCTGCACTGAGCACGCTCGTCGAAAGGTGGTAGCCGCAAAACGGGCAGTGCAAGATGGCCATTGGGGCAGAGGAAAGAGGCCGAAAGTTCTATCCTAGCCTTAGTTGGTCTTGATCACTCGTGTGGTGCAGATGTGGTCATGCAGCCCACGCTTTTGCTCATCGAAGCCCACCATGATGACGCCAATCATGCAGGTGAAACCATTGATCATATAAGCAAAGGCACGACCCACTGCCTTAGCATTGGAAACCTTGCTGCCATCTTCATTTACCACCTTCAACCCCAGCGCCATCTTGCCCCAGGTAGCACCGTGCTTGGAGATAAAGTACCAGTCGTAGAGAATGGGAAAGCCCAACGCGACAAGGTAATAGAGTGCGATCAAAGCAATGAACCCTGCCTCTGGAGCAGCATTCGCCTCTGGTGGGGTGATGTTCACTCCCAATGCATATAAAATGCCCGCTGCGGTACCGATAACGAGAATCATGACAACCATGGCCACCAGCGCGTCAATGATCTTAGCCACCACTCGAATCCAGAACCCGGCAAAATTCATCGTGCCCCCTATCGTCGGCACCACGCCCTCGCGCATCTGCTGTACATACAGATCCTTATTCGCAGCACTCACCGCCACGCCGCCGATTTGTGGAGCATCCACGCTGACCACAGCGCTGGGCAACGCCACCGACAGCGCTTGCCAGTCCGCCAGCCCCTCGCTCCACACCAGGGTGCTAGCGCTGATCGTGCCCGACATCATCAAGCGCGAGAGTTCTTGTTCAGACACGGGGCCTTGTTGCGAGCCGTTGTGAGCGTAGTACCAGTTCATTGGATTTGCAGTAGAGGGTGGGAGATTAAGAAAGAGAAGTCACACCGCACATAGCACGGATGGCGAAAAGGCTCGCGTAATTCCGCCCGGAAGAGAAGCAAAAACTGCATCGTAACGCCAGAGTTTCCCTCGGCGCTGCGGATGCAGGCGTGGTCGTCGCGAAGTTCAGTGGGCAAGCCGCGAACCCTGGCAGGTCGCTATGACTTCACCCGCTTCAATGTCGTAGCGTGCTCGGGCATCTTCTTGCCCTCCATGATCGCCGAGCAGCTCGTCGTGATCGTGTCTGCATCATCAAACCGAACCGTCATCGCGTGCATGTGTGACTCCTTTTTGGCGTCGATGGTGCAGCACGAACCATCGAAGTCGAACGTCAGCGTCTTGGCATCTGCCGACTTCAGGGACATCGCCGGACGATTGCCCAACATGCAGTAGTGCGTCAGTGCCAGCTTCCCATCCTTGTCGTAATACATCGTCACCATCTCGTTCGGGGTGCCCTCGAAGACCCGCTCCTCCAGGACACTGCCCGCTGCCACGAGCCGGTAGCGCACCGTCATATCGACAGGCCCCTGGCCCATATCCGCTTTCCCCTGCCAGGTGCCGACCAGCGTTTTCATTCGTTCAAATTCTGCCGATCCCGCCTTCGGTTTCTCTGGTTCAGCAGCATTCAGCCAGGCTGCGGTAGCCAGCAGTAGTGTTGCGCAATAAGCCGTGATTTTCGTGTTCATGATGTTTGTTTGGTTTTGAGTTGGGTTTGAGACTGACACTAACTCTTACCGACGAACAAGCCGCCTCGTCCAGGACAGGCGATGAAAATTTCATCAAAAAGAATGCTGACTCCACTGCCGCCAAACCGCCTGAGACTGAACTTTGGCAGGGCTAACCACTACAGAGACGCAGCGCTCGCGATCATGGCGACTGCACTGCGCCAAGCTGATCGTTCTCCCTCGCTTTGCCTTTCCCATCAACTATTGGAGCGATCTCCCATGCTCCGCCAGCGCCCCTCGCTGGACTGCCCTTTCCGAGACGGAAATCTCCCTTCGCGGCATTGCTGAAGAGCGGATCTGCGAGAATGGCGTTCTCGCCGGCGATGCTTTCACCGTTGCCGCCCCAGAAGAGATTGTGGGAGACCAGCACGTCGTGGAAGTCGCCGTTCACGCGGTTCAACGGTTTGTCCGTGGGGGCGACGAGAATGTTGTTGAGCACGCGAACGTGACCGCAAGCGGTGACGCTGAGCTGGCCGTAGTCCATCACCGTGTTGTTGTTGCAGACGGTGTTGTTGATGAAGTCCACGTTGTCGCTGGCATAGCTGTGCATGCCGCTGCCGCCGTTGTCGTAGCTGAGATTGCCTTGGACAAGCAGTCCGCCGTGATAGGGGCCATTGGGTGATTTGTTTTGATGATTCTGCGTGTCATCGACGATGATGCCATTGCCGTCGGAAAGCTTGCCCGTGGCGACCCAGGGCTGCGTGCAGTAATTGTGATGCGCGACGTTGTTTCGCACGAGCATCTTGTGACCGCCGGTGGTGGTGTCGAAGTTGAAGGGCTGATAAATGCTGATGCCGGAGCCTGCGTAGATCATCCAGTGGCAGTTGTTGTGCGTGTGGTTGTTTTCCACCTGCACATAGTCGGCGTGAATGACGCTGATGCCACCGCCGGGGCATTGCAGCACTTCATTGTCGGCGATGCGGATGTGATGCGGCTTGTTCGTGTTGTAGCGGCCATCGACCGACAAGCCGTTGCCGTTGGTGCTGCCCTTTGCTTTGCCGACATCGGCTTTGTATTTCGCCTCCACCTCCTCCGCAACGCCATGAATCGTAAGCCCGCGCACCTCTAGGTAGGCGAGTGCCGGATCACTGGAAGGCTTGCCGGCATCGCCTTTGCCGATCTTGACCAGATTCCAATGAGAACTTGTGAGCACAGGCTTTTGTCCGGGATGATTTTTCACGGTGATCCACGCAGCGGACATGCCAGCACGGACAAAGTTGGCGACTTCGTTCTTCCGCAAAAACGTGCCGTCCAGTAGCAGGATGATGTCGCCCGGCTGGGCGAGTTCAAGGGCCTTGTTGATGGTGGCGAGCGGCTTGTCAGCGGTACCTAGGCCACTGGAGTCTTTGCCAGTCGGACTCACATAAAATGCAGGTGCGGCGTAGCTGAGATTGTCGAGCCGCAGTTGATGAAACGCGCCCGTGGCCCAGCCGAGTTCGTCGCTGATCGTGAGGCTGATCTGCACCAGCGGATCAGCGGCATTGAACTCGCCTTCACCTGCGGGCTTCATCGCGCCGAGATCGAGCACATGACGCTGATAGTCCTCGGGCGATGCCGGATAAATCAAGCCTTCGCGTCCGCCCGTGCGCTCATGCTTCGCATTGTAGGACTCGATCAAAACACGCACAGCCCGCGCACTCGTCGCACTCAGATCAAAGGCGAGCGTGAGCTTGCTCACATCCGTTTCGGGGCAGCTCACGGGCAGCAATCCCGTGCGCAGCGTGCCGCTCCACGCCTCGGCCTTCGCGGCGCTGTTTACTCGCAGCCGCAGCGCTCCGGTGCGCTCGAAGGTGCCTTGCTTCTCGATCACTCCCACAGCGGCCTCCCAAGTCGCATGAGCAGTGGTGGCTTTGCCTTTCGGTTCACCGCTGAGTGACCACAGACGAGTTCGTCGCATTGAAATCGCAGGCCAGCATCACGGTGCGGCTGAAGTTCACCGCTCGCGCACGCTGAAAGCAAGCCTCCGCCAGCGCCATCGTGTCTGCCGTGGCCTTGTGGCCGGTGTTCGGGATCACTCGCGACTCAACATCGAAATGCGCGTCCTTCAGCGCTTTGGCGAACTCCTGCATCCACTCCAGCCGATTCAGTGGCGAGGTTAGTCCCGACTTCTCGCGATCATACTGCCCGCACGAAATGGCGAACGTAATCTTGCTCGCTGCCGGATTGATCTCGCCAAACCCGCGCGTGCTCCATGATCCCGCCGAAGCCGCTGAGACACCCGCGACCATCTCGGGGTTTTTCATCGCGAACCGATGCACAAATTGTGCCCCTGCCGAGAAGCCATGCAGAAACACCTTCGGATTCAGCTTCCACGTCTTACCCACCTCCGCGATCATCGCCTTCAGTTTCGCCTCATGCGTCGGCCCGCACATTTGATACGACTCCAGTGGCAATCCGTCGGTCTTGGGTGCGTTCTCATCCCGCTTCGGCTGCAAAAACGAAGGCCCCAGCACGATCACATCGTCCTTCGCCCAATAGCCAATGCCACCACCGCCTTTGCCCTCACCACCCGCCCCATGAACGCCGATGGCGAGCCAGTAGGTCTTGCCTTCAATTGGCTTCTCCGTCGGCGTGTAAAGATAGGCGGCTTGACCTTCGCTGTCTTTGAACTGCGTTTCGGCTGCGAAGCTGGAGGGTGAAAGGCTGAACGCGAGAAGGAGTAAGGTGAAGAGTGATTTCATAGGCGAGTGTTATTTCAAAGAGATGCTTTTCCAATGCGCGGCGCTCACGGGGCGAAGGCGGTTGTTGGTGAGGAGGTTCTGATACAACCGCAGCGTCACGGGCTTGCCTGCTAACGGCGTGAGATCGGCTTCGATGGTCTGCCACTCGCGCTTTTCACCTCCGACGATGAGGCGCTGCTCGATCTCCTGATTGTTGATGAGCACGGACAGCTCCCAGGCGCGTCCAGGGTCGGCGGCGACTTCAATGATGAGTTTTGAGGCATCGGCTGGCAGTGTGACTTTGCGGGTGAGCACCACGCCGCGCATCATCTCGCGCGGCCAGGTGGTGAGCACGCCATCAGCGAACCAAGTGCCGCCGGGATAACCTTGGCGGCCGCCGATGGTCGCGCCGAAGCCTGCGCGTTCGAGTGTCCACTCGGGCTGCCAGTAGCGGGTGAGGTCCGCCAACGTGAAGCGCTCCAAGGGCTGCGTTTGCAAGGCTTCGCGAGTGATGACGAGCGTTTCTCCTTCGAGTCGCGCATCGTGCGCGAGCAGCATCTTCTCGCCGAAGACAGCGGTACGTTTGGCGAGAGCACTGATGCTTTCATCGACGAGCGGCAGCGGCAGGTCGCCCATTTTGTCGCCAAAGATGCGGTCATGTAGGGGATCGATGAGGTTTTGCGGGATCGCCTTCAAGCCATGCACCACCGCGACCACCGCCGCCGCGCCTGCGGCATTGCAATCCGCATCCGTGTAGTCGGCCACGTTACAGGCGAGGTTCACCGTCTTCAAAAAATCACCTTCACCAAACCACAGGCACAGCGCGATGATGCCGCCATTCGCGACGGCGTTGTTCGTGCCAGGATACTCCGTGGCCCAGCGCTCAATGACTTGGCTCTCGATGGCCTCAAAGCTCTTTCCTGCATCGCCGAGCGCGATGATTTCATCCAGGCACTGACGATACGGTGACTCCTGGTGAATGAGCTTGGCCGCCTCACGCACGATGGCTTTGGGATCACGCTCGACGAAGCCCAGGCTCACCGCGCCTGCCACGAACACCGCGCCATCCACCGCCTCGGCATGGCCATTGATGTGACCGAACTCACGCGCAAGCTTCCCTGCGAGATTTGGATTGCCTGGAGCGATCAAGCCATAGACCTCCGCGCTGAATTGCGGCCCGATGCTCCACCACGAGCGATTGTAGCGCGGATGCCCGCAATCCGGCGGCATGATGCCACGCGCCATGTTCAGCCGCGACTCTTTGCTAGATCCCCAAGTGCCGCACACATCCACGCGCCACTGCTCGCCGAGCTGCTGAATCGTCAACGCAGGCCCATGCTTCTCAAAGGCCCGCAGCGCGCTCATTTCATAATACCAGTCGTCATCGACGGTGGCGGTGGTGTAGGGCTTTGGGTAGTCCTTCAACCACTCGACGGATGCCGTGAGATGCTCATGAGGGAAGCCGAGATAAACACCGGCGATCTGTGCGATCCACGCAGCATGAACACGGTCTTCATAGTCGGCGCGGGTGAGCCGAAGTGGTTCGGCGGCTGTTGCAAGCCCCGCGAGAAGGAGGATCAGGGATGAGATAAGAAGCTGTTTCATGGTTTGATTTCCAGCGCCGCGATGAGCTGGGCCATGAGTCCCATGCCCATCTGGTAGATGGCGCGGTAGTCGCTGCGTTGCAGGCCTTCGCCGCCTTTGTTCGACTGCGAGACACCGCCGAGGAGGCCATCCGGCGTGAGGTGCATTTGCAGGCCAGCGAGGGTCTTTTGCGCAGCCGTTTTCGCCTTGTCATCGAGCCAGCCGTGCTTCACGCCAAGGGCCAGCGCGGCGGCGATGCCTGCGCTGCCTGCGGTATCGGGAGTGAGCTTTGGTTCATCGGCAAAGACGCTCCACAGGCCATCGTCGCGTTGCAGTTTGATCACCCATGCGGCCATGCGTTGCAGATGAATGATGAGGTCAGCGATGTCACGGCGATCCTTTGCCACAGTGAGCGTGCGTGTGAGGCCTATCATCTGCCACGCGATGCCGCGTGCCCAGTTGCGATTGCCGCGCTTGCCGTCGTCGTTGTAGGTGCGCCAGAATTCACGGCCATCGAAGAACCGCGCCTGCCGGATGCGGCACTGATAAAGAGCGTCGAGCATCAGCTTCTCATCGCCGCGCGCCTTGGCGATTAGAGCCAGCGGATACGCGATGGTGTAGCTGCCCTCGCTGGACATGTGATCACCATCTTGAATAGAGCCGGTGGGCCGCCGCCGGTGTTCCCAGGCCTTCAGCGGCAGTTCGAGCAATGCATTTTGAGGCTCCATTTCCGCCAATGCAGCAAAGGGCAGACCACCTTCGATGCCATAGATGCGTCCATCGCTCGGTGCAGAGAGATGGTTTTCATAGATGAACTGCCCGCCCTTAAAAAAGAGCGCAAGATGCTGCTGCGCCCTTGCCTTCATCGCCGTGTGTTGCGGCAACTCGCCGAGGTCGAGCAATCCATCCATCACGCAACCCTCCATCCAGCCAAACTGCTGCACACACGCGAGGGAGTTCATGCGGGCAAAATATTCCTCCATCGGAGATGCCGTGCCCGGCACGAGCAGGTGCGGCAGCAGCGCCACTGGCACATCCGCGCCACCGGTGAAGATTTCCAAGTCGCTACCCTTCGTGAGCCGCAGTGCCAAGCCCTCGCGGCGAATGTCCGCCACGTCGGTCGCCGTGAGTGTGATCTGATGCACCTGAAACTGCGTGACGAAGCGCAGATCCAGCGTGCCGATCACACGCCCCGACTGCGGCAAAAAAGCCTCCGCCGCTTTCTCATCCCGCTCATCAAGCCCGATGGCGATACGAAAGTGCGTGGGCATCACCGCCACTGGCAAATCAGCCCACGCGAGCACGAGCGGTGCCTTGTCCACGCTTGTGATGGTCGTGGTCTTCCAGCCGAAAGGGACGCGGTGTTTTTCAGAAACGGGCAGTCCAGCGGATGAGCCCACTTGGGCGGGGAGGTGCTGAGCCAAGGTGGGAGTGCCGGCCTGCGTCGTCACGGTCAGTGCGGCGAAGAGGATCGGGATAAAGAGGTAGTTCATAAGGGTTGGCTTGCAGCACAGCGAAGGCGCGGAATCTATTTTCCTGTCCCCAATCTTCCTGTCGAAGGCTTTTCAGGTAACACGGAAACATTCAAATACCCTTCACTCTGCGCAGCGGTGGTGAGGCTGATCAGTAGCCGACTCAGGCCGGGATTGGGCGAGTCGAATTTTTGCTTGGGCTGCGACAGGTCTTCGATCTCCATCGTGAGCTTCGATGAGGCGGTGGCTCGGAGACGCAGAGCTTCACCGGATTGTTCAAGCACGAAGCCATCCTCGGTCTTCGTGGCTTTGGCGTGGGTGAGCCATTGCCAAGTGACCTTGGCTTCGGTGCCGCGGGTTTTCCATTCGTCATGAATCGTGAAGCTGTGATCCGGGTTCAGCGTGAAGTGGCGCTGGGCATACGCGACTTGATCACAAACAACCGGTGTGAGATCGACGATGAAGCCACTCGGCGCTGGCCGCATCTCGGCTTTGGCTTCGACACGCTGCGGGGCATGGTTAAAGCGCAGCAGGTTGTGGCTCTCGGGGCCGCAGCGGAAGATGCTCCAGCGCTTGCTGTCTTGCGTGGTCTTGAACAGATCAGCGGCCAGTCCGTTTGCCCGAGCGTGCGGATAGCTTTCGCGACCGAGATCGACCGCCCAGCGCACGCCATTGGCCTCCAGAATGAAGGAGCCGATGTCCATGTGCGCGTGCGAGTCGTCGGCCTGGCCGGCTTTGATGCCGACGAAGGTGGCGCGCGGGTCGTCCCATTTCGAACGGAGCACGGCCTGCGGTTGCGAGCCGCCTTCGCTCCACCACACCAGCGGAGGCGACGACGCAGGCGCGATGGGAAGGGACGGATCGCGCCAGACGAGTGCGAGAGCCAACATGCGGCTGGCGTCTCCGCGCGGCGCGCCGGCGGTGATGGCGTCGGCGAGGGTTTTGAGATTGGCGACTTCACGCGCGACCAGGTCACCGCGGCGGAGTTCGCGGGCGAACCAGAACATCACGGGTTCGTAGCCGAGACCGGAGCTGTTGTCGCCGAAGTTGAACAGCAGGCCGCTGGGCGCGGTCATTTGGAGCGTGTAGTCGGCGGTCTGCAGAAAACCGGGCGCGCGCTCAAGGCCCGCGGTGGTGCCGAGGGCGGTGCGCA